>CAYFYG010000342.1:0-1671 GCA_964347225.1 uncultured Dehalococcoidia bacterium
CCACACGCTCATCCTCCTCGAGACGCACGACAACGTTCTTGGTATAATCCGTCAATTTGCCAGAGGTTTGCTGAATAGCGTATAATACACTGCACCTGGCAGGCAAATACGAGTAGCGGTGCACGAAGCCCCAGCGGATAGGAGGCTGGAGATTCCGGACGCGCACGCTCGCCTTCAACAGGCCCCGAGGCCCGGGGAAGACGATAGCCAGCGGCCCCGCAGACGCGCGGCGGGCCACCCTGTCATCACGGGCCAGCGCTACGCCTTGCACGGTCTGCTCGTCCTCCTCGCCGTCATCGCTGCAGGCATCGCCTTCCGTGGCGGACTGCGAGGCAGCGCTGACACGGCTGCTCCCGCCGTCGCGGGCGAGCCCGCGACTCCGAGCGCGGCTGGATATTTCAGACCGCCAATCGTCCTCGCCACTCTCCCCGGTATCTGGGTCAGACAACAGGCCCAGGCGGAGGCGACCCCCGAGTCGGCGCCCACACCGAAACCCACCCCGGAGCCAACGCCCGAACCAACGCCCCAGCCCACCCCCAAACCCAAACCCACGTACTACACCTACACGATCCAGCCCGGAGATACCGTCGCTTCCATCGCGGAGGCCTACGGCATAGCCCAGCAGTACATCCTCTGGAACAACCCGGAGATGGGCGGCGACCCCGACTTCGTCATCGCAGGCCAGGAGATCCTCATCCCCAGCGTCGACGGTATCATCTATAGCGTCAAGCTTGGCGACACCCTAGCCGACATCGCCGCTCGCTATGAGATCGACATCGAAACTATCGTCGGCTTCGCGCCCAACAGGCTCGCCTCCGCCGACAGCATCATCGAGGGCACGAGGCTCGTGCTTCCCGGCGCCAAGCCGCCACCACCGCCTCCCCCACCTCCCCCATCGCCAACGCCCACGCCTGAACCGCCCCCTGCTGAGCCTGCTCCGCCCACCCCCGAGACCGAGCCGACACCGCCAGTCCCCGTCGGCACATACATCTGGCCGTTCCAGGGCCCCATCACGAGCTACTTTGGCGAGCCCCGCGGCGAGGACATTTACCACCAGGGGATAGACATCGAGGGCATTGGGCAGGAAGGAGCCCCCATCGTGACCGCCGCCGCCGGCCAGATAATCCTCACCGATAGCCACCCGGCGTACGGCAACTACGTGATCATCCGCCACCCGGATGGATCGGAGACCCTGTACGCGCACCTCTCGGAAATCTGGGTCGACTACGGTCAGTTCGTGGATCAGGGGGAGACCGTCGGCGCAATGGGACACACGGGCTACGCGATCGGCATCGACGGCAACCACCTGCACTTCGAGCTGTGGATCGGCGGTGTACCGGTAGACCCGCTCCCATACCTCCCCTGAAAACTGGGCTACTAGAAGACGGACCTATCCAGCGCTGACGGGCGCTACGCCGTCGGGGGCGCCGAACGGGAGAACGAGCCCCCCGGCTGGACTCAGAACACCTCGAGGCCGTGGGCCTCCAAGAGCGCCACGTCCGAGAGAATGATCTGAGTGTCGCCATCAGCGACGACCCGGCCTTCGTCCATAACGACGGTTCGGGGGAACAGCTCACGAACCATCGGGATGTCGTGGGTGGAGACGATCATCGTCTGGGGCAGCTCCCGCAGCAGGTGGATCAGCTCTCGGCGGGCAGACGGGGCGAGGCT
>CAYFYG010000343.1:0-5873 GCA_964347225.1 uncultured Dehalococcoidia bacterium
GGCTGGACGCCGCCGCTGGCATGATGCGCTGGCTGCGGGAGCGCGGCAAGGGCTTCCCCGTACAGACGGGCGTGGTGCCCATCGTCGTCGGGGCAGTGCTGTTCGACCTCTCGCTGGGGCGCCCGGACGTGCGCCCCGACGCGGCGGCGGGCTACGCCGCCTGCGACGCTGCCTCGGCTCGACCGTCCATCGAGGGCAGTGTAGGAGCGGGGACGGGCGCCACGGTAGCCAAGGCCCTGGGGCCGGAGCGAGCGCTAAAAGGCGGCATCGGCGGCGCCCGTGAGGTCACCCAGGACAGCCTGACCGTCGCAGCGCTGGTGGCGGTCAACAGCTTCGGCGAGGTCGTGGACCCCGACAGCGGGCGCGTCGTGGCGGGGCCGCGCGCCGAGGATGGACGCTTCGCCGACACCCTCGCCGTCCTGCGCTCGCGGCCAGGCCTATCGCCCTTCGCCGGCGACCCCAACAGCACCGTCGGCGTCGTGGCCACGGACGCTGCCCTCTCCAAGTCCGACTGCTACCGGCTGGCGGTGATGGCCCAGGCCGGCCTGACGCGGGCCGTCCGTCCCGCCCACACCCCCGTGGACGGCGACACGATATTCGCCCTGGCCACTGGCGCCAACCAGCAACCGGCCGATTTGCTCCGGCTCGGGTCGCTCGCCGCGCGGGCCGTGGAGCGCGCCGTCCTCCGCGCGGTCAACCAGGCGACCGGCCTCGCGGGCGTCCCCTCGGCCCGCGAGTGGCTGGGCGGCCCGCGGTAGCGCCTGGCTACTACCGGACGATCTGTTGTCGGACGACCTGCTCGCCTGGCCCGGTGGGGCCAACAGCCATGAGCGCTCCCCCTCTTGAGCCCCCTTGACCCTTCTGCTATACTGACGCTGGCAACCGACCCGGAGGGGCGGCGAGCTTGCCCGCCTGAGGCGGGCCTGACCCTAGGCCAGCACCCGCTTGGATCCGCCCTGAGCGCACCAAGACGGCACATAGGTGAACGCTCAGCGCCCCTCCGGCAACAGCCGGAGGCTTTCTTTTGCCCCGGTGAGTACGGAGGTGTGAGGACAAGTGCGGACGATGCTTAAGAGCAAGATACATCGGGCCACCGTGACCGACGCCGACGTCAACTATGAGGGCTCCATCACCATCGACCCGGTGCTCATGGAAGCCGCGGATATCCTGCCCTTCGAGCAGGTGGACGTGGTGAACATCCACAACGGCGCGCGCCTGACCACCTACGCCATAGAAGGAGAGCCCGGGTCCGGCCAGCTGGCGATCAACGGCGCCGCCGCCCGCCTGATGAACATCGGCGACACCGTCATCGTGCTCAGCTATCAAGAGATGGAGGACGAAGCAGCCCGCGACCACCAGCCGCGATTGATCTACGTGGACGGCGACAACAGGATCCACCACAGCATCGGCGTACCGCAGGAGGCGGTTCAGGCCGCGCCCTGAGCGCCGGGCCGGGGGAACAACATGGAGCCGATGGAGCAGCAGGTCTCGTACACCGCTCCGGATTTCGCGTCGATGGCCTTGATCACCATCGACACCCAGCGCGACACCCTGGATGGAGGTTCGCTGGAGATCCCCGGCACCAGCGCCATCCTTCCCCGCATGCAAAGGCTGCTTCAAGCCTTTCGCAGGGCGCAAATGCCCGTCGTCCACATGGTGCGGCTCTACAAGGAGGATGGGAGCAACGTCGACTTGTGTCGTCGAAGCGCCGTGGAGAACGGTGCCCCCATCCTGCGCCCGGGTTCCCGGGGCAGCGAGCTGGCCGGCGAGCTTCTGCCCCAACCTGGCATTCGCCTCGACGCCGACCTGCTTCTATCTCGCGCCATACAGCAGATCGCGCCGGGCGAAGTGGTGATCTTCAAGCCACGCTGGGGTGCCTTTTTCGAGACCGCCCTGGAGGCGCATCTTCAAGACCTGGGTGTTTCGTCTCTGGCCTTCGCGGGCTGCAACTTCCCCAACTGTCCCCGCACTTCGATCTACGAGGCCAGCGAGCGCGATTTCCGCATCGTCCTGGTTGAGGATGCTGTATCTGGTCTCTATGAGCGCGGCACGGAGGAGATGCGCAATATCGGCGTTCGACCAATGAGCGCAGAGGAATTGGAGAAAGCAGTCGTCGCGGCCAGTGCGGCCAGCGTCAACTGAAACGGGTAGAGGGAGGTAGACATGATGGAGCGACGTGTTTCGATAACGGACCTGAAGGCGATGAAGCGGCGCGGCGAGCGCATCGCCATGCTCACTGCCTACGACTACCCCAGCGCCACCCTGGTGGAGGAGGCGGGCGTCCCCCTCATCCTCGTCGGCGACAGCCTCGGCATGGTGGTCCTCGGCTACGACTCCACCATCCCCGTGACCATGGAGGACGTCCTGCACCACGTCAAGGCCGTCGTGCGGGGCACCCGAAAGGCCCACGTCGTCGCCGACATGCCCTTCATGAGCTTCCAGGCCGGCCCCCGGGACGCCCTCGCCAACGCTGGGCGGCTGCTCAAGGAGGGTGGCGCCCAGTCCGTCAAGTTGGAGGGTGGCCAGCGGGTGGCCGAGACGGTCCGCCTGTTGGTGTCCTCGGGGATCCCCGTCATGGGACACCTCGGGCTGACTCCGCAGTCTGTGAACCAGTTCGGCGGCTACAAGGTGCAGGGCAAGACCCCCGCCGCCGCCGTCAAGCTCATCAACGACGCCGTCACCCTGGAGGAGGCGGGGGCCTACGCCATCGTCCTGGAGACGATCCCCGCTCAGCTGGCCCAGGTGGTCACGGAGAAGGTGAGCGTCCCCACCATCGGCATCGGCGCCGGGCCCCACTGCGACGGCCAGGTGCAGGTGTTCCACGATATGCTGGGCCTGTTTCAGGACTTCGTCCCCAAGCACGCCAAGCGCTACGCCCAACTGGGGGAGGCCGTCCAGGAGGCCGTGGGCCGGTACGTCGCCGAGGTGCGCGACGGCGCCTTCCCCACTGAGAAAGAGAGCTTCTTCATAGATGAGTCAGTGCTCTCCGAGCTCACGCAGCTCGGTTAGTCAACGCACCCCTCCCTTCGCTGTATATCGCCCCGATGAACTCGGGGCGATATGCTTAGGCGGGGCGGGCCACACAGCACCATGAGGGTAATCGAGACCGTCTCTGAGATGAGGCAGGCGCGGGCGGCCCTGGGCGGCGGCGTCGGCCTCGTGCCCACGATGGGGGCCCTGCACGACGGACACCTGTCGCTCGTGCGCCAGGCCCGCGCCGACAACGACCAACTGGTGGCCAGCGTCTTCGTCAACCCCACCCAGTTCGGCCCCAGCGAGGACTTGGACTCGTATCCACGCGATCTGGACCGTGACCTCCGTCTGCTGGAGACGGAGGGCGTCGATATCGTCTTCGCGCCCACAGCGGATGAGATGTACCCACCAGGCTTCGACGAGTGGGTGGAGGTGTGCGGCCCCCTCACCTCAAGGCTGGAGGGCGCCTCCCGGCCGCACTTCTTCCGCGGCGTGACTACGGTCGTGGCGCGGCTGTTCCGCATCGTCGAGCCGCAAAGGGCCTACTTCGGGGAGAAGGACGCCCAGCAGCTTCGCGTCGTGCGACAAATGGTGCGAGAGCAGGGGCTGCCAGTGGAGATCGTCGCCATGCCCACGGTGCGGGAGCCGGACGGCTTGGCCATGAGCAGCCGCAACGCCTACCTCTCGCCCGACCAGCGGCAAACAGCGCTCGTCGTGCCCGGAGCGCTTGAGCTGGCCCGGATGATGGTCCGGCGCTGGGACATCCGCGACGCGGACATCCTCCGCGAGTCCCTGGAGGACTACATCCGACAGAAGCCGGATGCCCGCATCGACTACGTGTCCGTGGCGGATCCCGAGACCCTCGAAGAGCTGAGCGAACTGAACGGGCCGGCGCTGGTGCTCCTGGCCGTGCGCGTCGGCTCCACCCGCCTCATCGACAACGCGCTGCTGACCGCTGATCGCCGCCCTGGCCCATCCGTGGGGCGGGGCGAAGTCTGAACCCCTTCAGAGCCTGTCTGCCTCAGGCGGAGGCGGGCTGGGCGGGTACAACAACCTGGGTGGTGGAGCCAAACGCCACCCAGGCGCGGAGGCCAGCCCTACCGGCCGGAAGCGCCCAGCCGAACGAAGATCTGGCGGGAGATATCGAAGTCAAGCGCGACCTCGGTCTCGCCCACCCGCACCACCGCCGCCAGCCTGTTCTGGAGCAGGTGCAGACCGGCGCCGGGGACGATCCCCAGGCTGCCGAGCTGCTCCAGCCGACGGCGGTCGTCGGTCGCGATGTAAGCCACGCGGCCCTTTTGCCCCGTCCTCAGCCTGCTCAGAGGCAGCGCCTTCTCCCGATCACGCATGCACATCCACCTACCCCTTCCCCAAGCGCTTCCCCACGATGTCCCGCGCCCTTCGCGCCAGGCGAAGGAGAGTGCTGCGCGACTCCGCCGGCGCGCCGTACCCGCAGCGGGGACAGCAGACGACCGAGCAGCCGCTTCCCAGGGGGCAGGCCGGGCTGCAGCCCGCTTCCTGCTCACTGAACTCGTGACCGCACAGTCCGCACTTCATCACGCTACAGTCCTATTCCCAGGGTTCGCATCGTCACGTTCACGAGCCCGCCCACAAGAAACGCTACCGGCAGGATGAAGGCGCCCACCGCCACCGCCGTGCGCGAGCCGAACTCCTTGACGATCATCAGAAAATTCGCCAGGCATGGCATGAACAGCGTGATCACCACCAGGCTCACCAGCGCCTGCAGGGCGCTCAGGTTGCCGTCTCGCGCCAAGTCGAAGAGGCCTGCCGCCCCATAGTCGCGCCGCAGGAAACCCATAATGAACACCTGCGCGGACTCGCCCGGCAGGCCCAGCAGGCCCACCACCAGGGGCGACGCCGCCTCCTCGATGAGGCCCAGAGCCCCCACTCGGTCCAGCACGAACAGGAACGCCGTGCCCACGATGAACAGAGGCAGAACCTCCTTCACGTACCACTCCATCCGGGTTACCGTCTTCAGCAGCACGTTGGACGGCCGCGGCAGCCGGAGAGGGGGAAGCTCCTGAATGAAGTCGGACCCCCGGCCTGGCAGCACCCGCGATGCCAGATAGCCCACAACGAACAGCGTCGCCACCACGACCCCGCCCCATATCAGCACCGCGGCGGCGCTAAGGCCACCCATGATCCCGGCGATCACCCCTAGCTGCGCCGAACACGGTATGGCCAGCGCCAACAGGATGGTCACCTGAAGCCGCTCCTTGCGCGTGTCCAGGATGCGCGTCGTCATCGTCGCCATCGTGTCGCAGCCAAGGCCCAGAACCATGGGCACAACGGCCTTTCCATTGAGTCCCATCGCCTTGAAGGGCCGGTTCACCATCACCGCCAGGCGCGGCAGGTACCCCGAGTCCTCCAGTAGGCTGAAGGCCAGGAAGAAGGTGCCCACGATGGGCAGGATGATGGCCAGACCGTAGGCCAGAGCCATCGTAACCAGCCCGTATTCGCCCACGAGAAAGTCGGTAACCAGCCCCAGACCGATCCAGGCGACCGCGTCTGCCGCCCAGCCGTTGATGTACTCCCCGAACACTACCCCCTCCAGGAAATCCACCAACGCCCCCGCACCGAACTCGCCTACAAAGCGGTACAGGCCATACAGCACGGCCAGGAGCACCGGCAGTCCCCATACCGGGTGGATCGTGAGGCGGCCGAGAGTGGCGGACAGGGGCTCTCCCGCGCTCGCTCGAGGCGACGAGACCTGGGACGCCAGCGCCCGCACCGCCTCTTGCCGCTGGCGCATGATCACGTATGCCAGGGGCTCCCCGTAGCGAGCCTCAAGCCTCTCCCGGATGGCACCCACGCGCGGGGCCGCCGTCGGCGAGGTACCCTCGAGGGCCGCGTCTTGGCCCACCAGGAGCATCAGCGCC
>CAYFYG010000344.1:0-8753 GCA_964347225.1 uncultured Dehalococcoidia bacterium
TGGATCAGGGATCGGGAGTTCTGGGCGCAGACCGCGAATATAGTCTACTTTTGGCTTCACTTCCCGTTGATCATCGCCTTCGGCATCTATCTCTACTACGGGCAGCGGCACAAGTACACACTGATGCGGGACGCCTTCCTTACCTCCGGCGCGATAGCCCTCGTCGTCTACTGGCTGTACCCGGTGGCGCCGCCGTGGACGCTGAAGGAACTGGCAATAGATAGAGGGTTCGACCCTAATGCCCCGTCCTATGTGACGGGCTTCTTCGACACTATGCAGGCGTACCTGGGGTACGGCTATCAGGCGCAGTCTACGGAGGCCTTCGTGAACCCCTACGCGGCGATGCCCAGCCTACACTTCGGCTGGGACCTGCTGCTGGGCGTGGGGATAGTGTGGGCGTCTTGGCGGCAGAGGTTGATGTGGATAACCCTGCCCATCGGCATCTTCCTGCCCCTCAGCCAAGTACCGGCCATCACTGCTACTGCCAACCACTATTTCTTGGACGCCGCCGCCGGAACGGTGGTGGCCCTGCTGGGGTTCCCGGCGGCGTTCACCCTGCGGCGCTGGGCCTACCCTCCCCTCATCGGCGTTCTGGAGCGCTCTCCCTGGCCGGCCTTGCGAGGGTGGCTGCCCGCCGATATCGGCGAGGCGAAACCGGAGGCTAGCGTGAGCGGCGGATGGGACGGCGGGGCCGGCGGCTCCGCTAGTTCCAGTGGTGGTACGTCGGCAGGGGGCTGAGCCTGGCGTAGACCTCCACCGTAAGTTCACTGACGTGGGGCAGCCATCGCTCCCAGTCCAGGCGGGCTACCCTGGCCTGGGGGCTGGCCAGCGCCGCCTGCACTGATTCCTCGTTGTCGAACTCGTAGAAGGCGGCCCAGTTGGTGCCACTCCGCGTCCAGTCGGTGCGATAGGCGCGGACGATGCCGGGGATGTCCATCACGTGTGGGAGGTGGACATCCCGGTACCAGTGCTGGAACTCGTCCATCATCGTTGGGTCGAGGTTGGCGCGGACGAGTAGGTAGGGTTTCGCCCCCAGCATCAGAAGCCCTCCGGCGGCAGGTGTTGGCAGGCCTGTTTGTCGGACGTGTGGACTGCGTGAGAGGAGTGCGGGCGGGTCTCGCCGCCGCAGGGCCAAGTCAGGCGCAGCAAAGTTCGGGGGAACGGGTCAAGTTCCCAGTGCCTCATTTGGCTAGCCTCTCGCTGACGCTCTCTAGGCTCCGTAGAACCTCCTGCAACGCGGGTTCAAGGTCTTTGGAAGTGTCCACTCGTATATGCGGCCGCTCGATGGGCTCGGCCTCTCGCCTCATCCTATCATATACGGGCACCGTCGCCTCCGACGCGTCCTCAGCGTCTTGCCCGCGGGCGCGGCTCTCCAGGCGATGGCGTGCTACCTCCGGCGGGGCCTCAGTGTGGACGACGACGAGGGTGGCCCCGGCCCGCTCCGCGATATCGTACAGGGGATGGCGGTGGGTCGCCTTCAAGTTCGTAGCGTCCAGGACAACGGCCACGCCGCGAGACAAGAGTCTTTCCGCCAGGGCGTGCAGGGCTGCGAACAGGCGGGCGCTCTCGGCAGCGCCGTGGGTAGGGTGCGGGAACAGGACCCTGCGCAGAACATCGCTGTTGAGATGGGCCATCGGATACCGTTTGGTCAACTCTCGGCTGAAGTAGCTCTTGCCGCTGCCGGGTAGCCCACTGACCAAAATCAAGGCTGGCCCCGTCTGTCGCGGGGGCAGGTCTGTGAGAGAGGACTCGAGCCTGGAGACGTCTTCCTGGAGGGTGGGCCGCGACGCCTCGGCGCGTTCGCCGGAGACGGCGTGCGGCCCGTGGCAGGCCAATTCGCCCGCGAAGAAGGCCACGCCCACGAAGCCGGGGCCGGTGTGAGCTCCCATCACGCTGGTGGACTCTGTGACCAGGAGTTCCTCCGGATGGAAGCGTCGGCGGATGGTGTGCGTCAGGTCGTCCGCGGCCGCGGCAGCATCGGCGTGCATGACGGCAACGTGGAGAGGGCGCTGGCCGTCGAGGCGGTCCTCCACGTGCGAGAGCAGGCGGTTGAGGGCGCGCGGCATGGTGCGGACCCGCTCAATAGCCCGGATCTCCTCTCCCTTGGCGGCCAAGATTGGTTTGATCCGGAGGAGGGAGGTGGCCCAGTGCACCACCATCGGCACGCGGCCGCTCTTGGCCAGGTAGCGCAGCGTGTCCAGCACGCCGATGAGGTAGGAGCGGGCGGCGACGTCCTTTACGACCGCATCCGCTGTGTCTATGCTTGCACCCTTGTCTGCTGCCCTGGCCGCCGCCAGGACGGCAAAGCCGTGGCACATCGCCAGACAGTGGGAATCGATGACGCGGATGGGGAAGCCGGGCAGCTCCTGCTGGGCCAGCTCGACGGCGGTGAGGGCGGAGCTGTAGGTACCGCTGAAAGCGGACGGCAGGGTTACACAGAGGACCGCTTCCGAGGTCTGGGCAGCCTGGCGGAACGCCTCTACGAATGCCGCTGGCGGCGGGGAGGCTGTGGTGGGGAACTTGCGTGAGGCGCGCAGCAGCGCGTAGAAATCGCGGCTCCTCAGGCTGCCGTCATGGCGGAGGTCGTCGTCGAACAGGAATGCTAGGGGGACGACCGCAATCCGGTGCGCCCGGATCAGCTCCGCCGGCAAACAGGCTGAGCTGTCCGTCACTATCGCCGTCTTGGGCATATGAGATCATCCGATAGTTGCCGATGAGGCAACTCCCTGCACCAGTATACTTTGACCTGATTGCCTCCGTCACCGCGTCTGTGCTATACTCGGCGGCGACGGAATATAAGGAGGAAAGACGCAGAGGCGCTGGCCGCGCGAAACATGCTGACTGAGGCGGAGAAGAAGGGGATCACGGAACAGAACCGCCTGCATGCGAGCGATACAGGCTCCGCGGATGTGCAGATCGGGCTCTTGACGGAGCGCATCCGTTATCTGACAGAGCACCTGCGGGTCCACCGAAAGGACCATCATTCTCAGCGCGGCCTGATGAAGATCGTGGGACGGCGACGTCGGCTCCTGCGCTACGTCAGCCGCACGGAGCCCGGCCGGTACAAGGCCCTCATCGCCAGGCTGGGCATCCGGAAGTAGACAGGGCTCCACCCGCGCTTCCTTAGGCGCCGCTCCTCCCGGAAGAGGGTAGAAAAAGCGAACGCTGCGCTGCAAACGGCGTGACTTAGTACAGCCGACATACAGGCAAAGTGCATCCATGTAGCCCAACGGTTCTCATCCTGAGGATGAGCCAATAGCTGGTCACCTATGGTGGTGATGGGAGGTTTCACACAGCATGATTGAAAAGTTCAGCCGCAACATCGGCGGTCGCGAGCTGTCTATGGAGGTGGGCCGCGTTGCCGGTCAGGCCAACGGGGCGGTCATGGTCCGCTATGGGGACTCAATGATCTTGGTCACCGCTTGCATGGACAAGCCCAGAGAGGGGATCGATTTCTTTCCCCTCACGGTGGACTACGAGGAACGGCTATACGCAGCCGGTAAGATCCCCGGTAGCTTCTTCCGCCGCGAAGGTCGGCCCAGCAGCCAGGCGATCCTCACCGACCGCCTCACTGACAGGCCCCTGCGACCTCTGTTCCCCAAAGGCATGCGGAATGAAGTCCAGGTCATCGGCACCGTCCTCTCGGCCGACCAGGAGAACGATCCCGACATCCTAATCATCACCGGCGCCTCCGCTGCCCTGACCATATCCGATATCCCCTTTGAGGGCCCCGTCGCCGGCACCCGCATCGGCTACGTGAACGACCAGTTCGTCGTCAATCCCACCTTCGCCCAGCTGAACGACAGTCAGTTGGACCTGGTGGTGGCAGGCACCCGCGATGCGGTGGTTATGGTAGAGGCCGGCGCCACTGAGGTGGCGGAGGCTCTTGTGCTGGAGGCCATACGCATCGGCCAGGACGTCAACGCCGAGCTTGTCGCCCTCCAGGAGGAGATGGCCGCGCGGGTGGGAAAGCCGAAGGCGCAAGTGGAGATGACGACACTCCCCGAGGAGGTGCGCGCCGCCGTGGAGGAGTTCGTCCGCAACCGAGACTGGGATCTGCTGGCCTCTGCCAAGGACGAACGAGAAGAGGCGCTCGATGAGCGACGCATGGAAGTAATTGAGGCCTTGGGCGAGACCTATCCGGAGGACCAACTGAAGGCAGGGCTCAAGGAGGTAGTCAAGGCAAAGGTCCGCCAGCGCATTCTTGAGGAGGGCCAGAGGCCGGATGGCCGAAGGACGGATGAGATTCGGCCCATCACTTGTGAGGTCGGTCTCCTTCCCCGCACCCACGGCTCCGGCCTGTTCACCCGCGGCGAGACTCAGGTGCTCACCATCGCCACTCTGGGCTCTATGGGAGAGCAGCAGAAGCTGGACGGCATTGAGCCGGAAGAGAGGAGGCGCTTCCTGCACCACTACAACTTCCCGCCGTTCTCCGTCGGCGAGGCACGATTCCTGAGGGGGCCCTCCCGCCGCGACGTCGGCCACGGCGCCCTGGCTGAGCGGGCACTCCTCTCTATGGTGCCCGATGAAGAGGAGTTTCCCTACACCATCCGCCTGGTATCAGAGGTGCTGTCTAGCAACGGCAGTACCTCGATGGCCAGCGTTTGCGGCAACACCCTCTCCCTCATGGACGCTGGCGTTCCCATCAGAGCGCCGGTCGCCGGGGTGGCCATGGGCCTCGTCAAGGGCAACGACCAATTGCGTGTCCTCACCGACATCGCCGGCCTGGAAGACGCCATGGGCGACATGGACTTCAAGGTGGCGGGCACGGAGAAGGGCATAACCGCCCTTCAGATGGATATCAAGGTCAGGGGGATCACCATAGAGATCATGGAGTCCGCCCTCTCCCAGGCCCGGGAGGCCCGCCGCTTCATACTGGGCAAGATCCTGGAGACAATCCCCGAGGTGCGACCGGAGCTCTCTCCGTATGCGCCCCGCATGTACCGCCTGTCTATCCCTCAGGACAAGATCGGCGCCGTCATCGGCCCGGGCGGCCGCGTGATCCGCTCCATCATCGAGGAGACCGGCTGCACCATCGATGTCGAAGACGACGGCACGGTGTTCATCGGCTCGCCAGACGAGGAGCAAGCGCAGAAGGCGATCTCCATCGTTGAAAGCCTGACCAAAGAGGTGGAGGTGGGCGAGATATACACCGGCAAGGCGACGCGCCTCACCTCCTTCGGTGCCTTCGTGGAGATACTGCCGGGGAAGGAAGGTCTGGTCCGCCTGGGTGACCTGGCGGAGGTCCCCGTCCGCCGTCCCGAGGACGTAGTGCGCGTCGGTGACGAGGTAATGGTGATGGTGATCGAGGTGGATGACCTGGGCCGGGTCAACCTTTCCCGCCGTGCCGTGCTCGAGGGGCTGTCCCCGAAGGAGGCCTTGGAGGCGTCGAAGCGGGCCCAGCTCGCCTCTGTGGGTGGGCGCGGTGGCCGGGAGCGTGATCGGGATCAGCGCCCGCCGCGGCGGGACTTCGGTGGCCGCGGTGGCGGGCAGGGGTCCGGCCGCAGAGGCGGCGGCAACGGCCGGCCCCGCGGCGGCGGGCGGCCCCAGCGGCCTCCTCACCGGCCCCCTCAGCGCCCCGGCGGCGGCTTCCGGCGCGGCCCCGGCGACCCACCGCCGCCCCCTCCTAGCCCTCCCGGCAGACGCTGGTAAAATAGGCCCGGGAGTTGACACGTGTCCACCAAGGTCGTTGTCAGCGGCACCGGGAAGATGGGCCGGCAGGTCCTCGAAGCAGTGTGCGCGGAGCCGGACCTGGAGCCGGTGGGCATCCTCGACTATATCGCGGGCGAGGAGTACCTGTCGCTGCCTGACGGCTCGGGCCTCGTTCCCTTCAGCACCGACGCGGTGGCCCTTTTCACCAGAACCCGCCCTGACGTCGTGGTCGACTTTACCCACGCCGAGTACACTCCGCGGGTGACCCGCGAGGCGCTGGAGATGGGAGCGCGGTTGGTGATCGGCACCTCTGGGCTGTCTGAGGCCTTTCTCCACGAGTTGGGCCGTCAGTGCCGTCGGCGGAAGCTGGGGGCGGTCGTGGCCGCCAATTTCGCCCTGGGCGCCGTCCTGATGACGCACCTGGCCGGGGTGGTCGCCCGCTTCTTCGATCGTGTCGAGATCATTGAGATGCACCACGAGGGCAAGGCGGATGCGCCCTCGGGGACGGCGATCGCCACCGCACGCGCGATGGCGGACAGCCGTGAGGCCCCTTTCCGGCGGCCGCAGACCCAGCGGAAGGCGATTGAAGGAACCCGGGGTGGGGCCGTGGACGGCATTACCATCCACAGCGTGCGCCTGCCGGGCCTGGTGGCCCATCAGGAGGTGATCTTCGGCGGTCCGGGTGAGACCCTGACCATCCGACATGACTCCACCAGCCGCGAGTCCTTCATGCCGGGGGTGGTGCTGGCCATCAGGGACGTGATGGGCCGCGAGGAGCTCGTTCTCGGTCTGGAAGCTCTGCTTGGGATAGAATAGCCTCCCGAGGTGGCGAGCAAGAGCCCGCCTACGACTACCTCATCGTCTCCGTCGGGGCGCGGTGCTCTGCGGGAGAGGTCCCCACTGTCATCCGGGAGGCCGGCCCGGCTGAGGAGGGCGGCTGGGTGAAGATGGATCGGGAGACGATGGCGACGCCGTTCGAGGGCGTGTACGCCACCGGCGACGTCACGCAGATTCCTCTGGTCAACGGCCTCACGCTGCCCAAGACGGTCGTGTTCGCCCACGGGCAGGCGGAGGTGGTGGCCTGCAACATCGCTGCTGAGGTCAGACGTGATAGGGGTCGATGGGCCTTCGGTGGAGAGGGCGCCTGCTTGCTGGACAGGGGGTACGGTAAGGCGGCCTACATTACCGGCAACTCTTGCACGGAGCCGAACCCGGAGGTGCGGATGCGCCAACCGAGCTTCCTCTGGTGCTGGGTGAAGGAGGGCTTCATCCGCACCTGGCTCTGGCGCTGGTTTTAGCGGTCGCCGGAGCGAGGGCGGCATCGAGAGCTGCATTGGGCTGCCCTGTTGTCACCGCGATGATCGATAGGCTAATATGGTCGCACCGCGGAACCGACCGCGATGCTGCATATCAGGAGCAGGAGGGAATGTCGAAGGCTTACAATGTGGCAGTGGTGGGTGCCACCGGTCTGGTGGGGCAGGAGTTCCTGAAGATAGCTGTGCAGAGGAGCTTTCCCGTGAAGGAACTCCGCCTGCTGGCGTCGAGCCGATCGGCGGGGCGCCGCGTGACCGTGGGCGAGTGGGAGTTGGAAGTGGAGGAGACCACGTCCAAGTCCTTCGCCGGTGTGGACGTCGCCTTCTTCTCGGCCACCGCAGAGGTGTCCCAGCAGCTGATTCCTGCGGCCGTCAAGGCTGGTGCCGTCGTCATCGATGACAGCTCCGCCTGGCGCATGGAGACTGATGTCCCCCTCGTGGTGCCGGAGGTGAACGCGGACGATCTGGATGGTCACAAGGGGATCACCGCCATCCCCAACTGTCCGACCACTCCTCTCGTGCTCACCCTGTGGCCCATCCATCGTGTCAACCCTGTGAAGCGAATCATCGTCGATACGTATCAGTCGGTTTCGGGCCACGGGGGCCAGGCCGTGCAGGAGCTCAGCGTGCAGGCCCGCTCCGTGCTCGACGGCAACAGCGCCACCGCGCATGTGTTCCCCCATCAGATCGCCTTCAACCTGCTGCCGCACGTTGACGTCTTCCTGGGCAGCGGCTACACCAAGGAGGAGTGGAAGGTAATCAACGAGACGAAGAAGATCATGCACGAGCCGGAGATGGCGGTATCCGCCACCTGTGTTCGTGTGCCTGTCTACATCGGCCACAGCGAGGCGGTGCACGTGGAGTTCACCCACCCCATCACGCCGGAGGAGGTGAACGCCATCCTGCGCGAGGCCCCCGGCGTCACCGTTCAGGATGAGCCGTCGGTGAACCTCTACCCCACTCCCTGGGTGGTGGCCGGCAAGGACGACACCTTCGTGGGCCGCATCCGTCAGGACGCTTCCCACCCCAGCGGCATCGCCATGTGGATCGTCAGCGATAACCTGCGTAAGGGCGCCGCCCTCAACGCCATCCAGATCGCGGAGGAGTTGGTCGCCCGCCGCCTAGTCTAGGAACAGCCGATGGAGATTGGACGCTTACTTACCGCTATGGTCACCCCCTTCGACGGCGAAGGGGATGTGGACTACGAGCAGGCCCAGCGCCTGGCCCGTGCCCTGCTGGACAGCGGCAGCGACGGTGTGGTGGTCGCTGGCACGACGGGCGAGGCGCCGACGCTCTCCCACGACGAGAAGCTGAAGCTGTTCGCCGCCGTTAAGGAGGCGGTGCATGGCCGCGGCGCCGTACTAGCTGGCACGGGAACCAACAGCACTGCCGCCAGCATCGAGCTCTCGCGGGAGGCTGAGCGGGCCGACGTGGACGGGCTTCTCCTCACCGCTCCCTACTATAACAAGCCGACACAGGAGGGCCTCTACCGCCACTTCGAGGCAGTGGCCCGGGCCAGCGGCCTGCCCTGTGTGCCGTACAATATCCCCTCCCGCACCGGCGTGAACATGACGGCAGAGACGACCCTGCGGCTCTCACGCATACCGAATATCGTCGGCATCAAGGAGGCCTCGGGCGACCTGGTTCAGATCGCCCGCATCATCGAGGACGGGCGAGGCGGTTTCCGCGTGTGGAGCGGCGACGATGCTATGACGCTGCCGATACTGGCTGTGGGCGGCTACGGCGTCATCGCTGTGGTGTCCCACCTCGCGGGCGTCCAGATGCATC
>CAYFYG010000345.1:0-1607 GCA_964347225.1 uncultured Dehalococcoidia bacterium
TCAAACCCCCGCCCATCATCCTCCACCGACAAACTGACCGTTTCGGCGTCGTAGCGCAGCGTTACGCAGACCTGGCTTGCACAGGCGTGTTTGGCCACGTTCGTCAGTGCCTCTTGCAGAAACCGGTAGAGGCAGATAGTGACCGCCTCCGGGAGCATCGGCAGTCCCAGGCCAAGGTAGTCAATAGGGAGTTGTGTACGTTTGGCAAAGTCACGGCAAAAGGCCTCCAGGGTGGGGTTAAGGCCCACAGCGTCGAGCGCCGGAGGGCGCAGATCCCGGGCCAGCAACCGAATTTGCTCCATGGTCGCGTCGGTCAAGGCTGCCGCGTCGCCTATGCGCTGGCGGAGCAGGTCAAACTCAACCGGCAAATCGTCTTGTATCAATTCCAGGCTGATTCTGAGAGCGGTCAGGGCCTGCCCGGCTTCGTCGTGCAGCGCGCGCGACAAGCGGTGGCGCTCCTCCTCCTGGGCCGAAACGATTTGCTGGGTGAGCCGCCGCAGCCGTTCGCGGCTGTCGCCTACCTGCTCCAGCAGCTGGGCGTTCTCGATGGCGATGCCCGCCTGGTTGGCGAAGACGGTGACAGCAGGCACGTCTGCCTCGGCCAGGTCTGTGCTGGCGACGCCCAACAGGCCGTGCATCTCGCCGCTGACCCTCAGCGGGGCGTAGATGGACCTTTCAATTCCCAGCATCTCTGTCAGCCGCTCGATCAATGGGAGCCCCAGTTCGGGAACGCCCTTGGCCACGAGTTCAGCGGTTCGCTCATAAAAGACGCTTTCTCCTTCAGCGATCACCCGCTGAAACAACCCGTCGGGCGCCAGCGGGAAGCGGAAGCCCAGCACTGTGAGACCGGACAGTTCCTCGACTGTCCGCAGCCAGGCCAGCTCAAAGGTCGTGTGGAAAAAGGTCACGTGCTCACGGTCATCGGTCAAGGCGAAGATCATAGCATGGTAGCCCAGCCCAGTCACCTCGTCCCCGATAGTGCGGTAGACCTCCTCGGGCGTGCGGGCGCGCTGCACGGCCTGGGCGGCCTGGCTGAGGGCCAGTAGGAGGTGGTGGTTACGGAGCATCTCCTCCTGAGAGCGGAGCAGTGCCTCCTCCGTCCGCTTGTGCTCAGTGATGTCGCGGGCAAGAACAGCGACCTTGGTTACCTTTCCCTGCGCATCGAGTACAGGATAGATCACGTTGTCATTCCACATTCCTTCGCGCTCGTCCTCGAAGCGGAGGGGCATACTCGACTGAACTACTTCATTAACGTGTACTTTTCTACGTTCGCTCACGTCTGACGGAAACAGATTCCAAACGCATGAGCCGATAAGCTCATCCACGCGCCTGCGAAATCTACGGGCCATTGTTTCATTGGCGTCAAGAATGATACCTCTGGTATCTATCAGCGCCGCAACGTCAGTGGGGGCATTCAGAAGCGCCCTCGCTGTCTCCTCGCTCTCCCGCAGCGCCTCCTCCGCCCGCTTGCGCTCGGCGATTTCTCGCCGTAGTTCCTCATTGACCACTGCCAGTTCGGCAGTACGCTCTCGGACGCGCCGTTCTACTTCATCATGTGCCTTCCGTAATGTCCCCTCTGCCCGCTGGAGCTCGCTGACGAGTGCCTC
>CAYFYG010000346.1:0-5106 GCA_964347225.1 uncultured Dehalococcoidia bacterium
GGCGCCATGCAGCAGGACCCTCTGAGCGGCACCGTCAGCCTCGACCCCGAGCGCTGCATCGGCTGCTGGACCTGCATCCTCGCCTGCCCCTACGGCGCCATCCGCCGCGACCCGGAGCGCCACATCGCCGTGAAGTGCGATCTGTGCCCCGACCTTGATATTCCCGCCTGCGTCGCTAACTGCCCCAACGAGGCGCTGGTCTTTACGGAGGACGGAGTCGATGCCTAGGACAAGCCGCGGCAAGCAGACGAAGGCGGCGAGGCCGGGTGTCGCCGTCCCGAATACCGAGTACCTCATAGTCGGCAACTCCGTGGGGGCGGTGGCCGCTGTCGAGGCCATACGCCAGATCGACGACAGCGGCTCTCTAACCATCCTCTCTGATGAGCCGTACTTCCCCTACTCGCGCCCCATGATCGCCGAATATCTCGCTGGCGAGTGCTCCCTCGACCACATGCGCTACCGCCTGCCCAATTTCTACGAAACGAATTCCGTCCAGGCCATCCTGGGTCACAAGGCGGTCGGCATCGACTTCCAGGCCAAGCTCGTCGAACTGGACGACGGACGCAAGATCGCCTGGCGCAAGCTCCTTCTGGCCACCGGCGGCACGCCCATCGTGCCCGAGATGGACGGCCTCCACAGGCAAGATGTCTTCACCTTCACCACCATTGCCGACGCCGAAAACATGCGCCGCGCCCTCCCTGCCCGTGCCGCCGTCGTTGTCATCGGCGGTGGCCTCATCGGCATGAGCGTCACACAGGCCCTCGTCAAGTACGGCGCCAAAGTCACCGTGGTGGAGCTCATGGATCGCATGCTCAGCACCATGCTGGATGCCGAAGGCAGCCGCTTGGCTGAGGAGCAGATCCGTGCCGCTGGCGTTCATCTTGTCACCGGCCAGACGGTCGGCCGGATCATCGGTCAGGAGAAGAACCAGACGCGGGTGGGTGGCGTCGTCCTTCAGGACGGCCAGACCATCCCCTGCGACGCGGTGGTGATGGCCATCGGCGTCGTCCCCCGCACTGAGCTCGTGAAGGACTCGCCGGTGGCCGTCAACCGCGGCGTCATAGTCGATCGCCGGATGCAGACCAGTGTCCGCGATGTGTACGCCTGCGGCGACGTGGCCGAGGCCTTCGACTTTGTCCGGAAGGCGGACCGAGTGATCCCGGTCTGGCCTAGCGCTTACGTTGGCGGCCGGGTGGCCGGTCAGAACATGGCTGGCGCGCGGGCGAAATACCCCGGCGCCACAGCCATGAACTCGCTTAACTGCTTCGGCCTCTCCGTAGTCTCTGCCGGTCTCATAGAACCCGAGGACACCGACGGATATGAGATCCTGAGCACCCCCGCCACCGCCGCGAGCTACCGCAAGATCGTCCTCAAGAGGGGCCGCGTCGCGGGAATGATCTTCCTGGGCGACATTGAAACGTCGGGTGTCGTCTTCGGCCTGATGAAAGACGGCGTGAAGGTGAGTGGGTTCAAGGAGGACCTCCTGCGCCAAGACTTTGGCCTAAACGCCCTTCCGGACGAGCTGCGGCGAGAGATGCTGGGGATCGGCCCCGCTCCTGAAGACGCGGTAGTAGCCGGGTGAGGAGCTCCGTCGGGATGGATTGCCGCCTGAGGAAGAACCATGAGCTGTAAGAGTAAGTACGAGAACCCATACGGTGACGACAAGGTCATCTCCGCCTGCTCGCTGTTCGGGATGATGGACAGCTCCGGCGGCACGTTCTCCGGCGCTGACGTGACCCGGGCCATCGCCAACATGCACGAGCGGGGCAACGGCCTGGGCGGCGGCTTCGCCGTCTACGGCCTCTACCCGGATTACCCCGAGCACTACGCCCTCCACATCATGTTCATGACCGAGAGCGCCAAGCGGCAGACTGAATCGCTGCTGGAGGAGCAATTCAAGCTGGCTCTGGCCGAGGAGGTCCCTACCCGCCCGACGCCCTCTATCCACGATGCCCCCCTGGTCTGGCGCTACTTCGCCGAGGTGCCGCCGCGCAAGGCGGACGGGCTCTCAGAAGACGACTATGTGCTGCAGCAGGTGATGCGGATAAACACCGAGGTCGACGAGGCCTTCGTCTTCTCCAGCGGCAAGAACATGGGTGTTTTCAAGGGCGTTGGCTTCCCCGAGGACATCTCCCACTTTTTCCGCCTGGAGGAGTACGAGGCCTATCTCTGGACCGCCCACGGTCGCTTCCCCACCAATACCCCCGGGTGGTGGGGCGGCGCCCACCCCTTCAACATCCTGGACTGGACCGTCGTCCACAACGGCGAGATATCCTCCTACGGCATCAACCGCCGCTACCTGGAGATGTTCGGCTACCACTGCACCATGCAGACCGACACGGAGGTGGTGGCCTACGCCGTCGACCTTCTCATGCGGCGGCACCACTTGCCTATCGAGATAGTGGCCAAGGTCTTCGCCCCGCCCCTCTGGGGCCAGATCGAGCGCGAGGACGGGAGCCTGGGCTCTTTGCACCAGGCGTTGCGCCAGGTCTACGGCAGCCTTCTCCTCAACGGTCCCTACACCGTCATCATCGCTCACAACGGCGAGATGATCGGCCTGACCGATCGCATCCGCCTGCGGCCCCTCACCGCCGCCACCAATGGCGACATGCTCTTCCTCTCGTCCGAGGAGTCGGCCATCCGCCTCATCTGCCCCCACTTGGACCGGGCCTGGATTCCCATGGGGGGCGAGCCGATAGTGGGCAGCCTCGACAGGCCCCTAATCGCCAGAGAGCCGGTGGAGGCGCAAGAGGCTGCGACATGATGCAGATGAGCGTGGCGGTGGCATGAAAACGTATCTATCCCCCAAGTTCATCATCGAGCGGGAGGCGGCTCGCTGCATCGGCTGTCAGGTGTGCGTGCGCCAGTGCAGCTTCGGCGCTCAGGTCGTCGACGGTGACGGCGAAGTGCGCGGCCTGGATGAGAATTGCGTCGGCTGTCACCGCTGCGCCATTTTCTGCCCTACCGGGGCCCTGACCATTCGCACCAATCCCTCCTCCTACCGACCCAACGTCAACTGGTCCCCCGAGGCCATCGACGACGTCAAGAAGCAGGCCGAGGCTGGCGGCATCCTCCTCACCGGCATGGGCAACGATAAGTCCTACCGCATCTACTGGGACCACCTGGTGCTGAATGCCAGCCAGGTGACCAACCCTTCCATCGACCCGCTGCGGGAGCCGATGGAACTGCGCACCCACCTGGGACGCAAGCCAGACGCCGTTGAGGTCGACCCATCCACCTTCTCCCTGAAGACGCCGCTGGCCCCCCAGGTCGCCATCGACATGCCGGTGCTCTTCTCAGCCATGTCTTATGGGGCTGTCAGTCTCAACGTGCATGAATCCCTTGCCCGCGCCGCCACAGAGGCGGGCATCCTCTTTAACACCGGCGAAGGAGGCCTGCACCGCAAGCTCTACGCCTATGGCGACAACACCATCGTGCAGGTGGCCTCTGGCCGCTTCGGCGTACATGCTGACTACCTGGACGTGGCCCGAATCATCGAGATCAAGATCGGCCAGGGGGCCAAGCCGGGCATCGGCGGCCACCTCCCGGGCGAGAAGGTCAGCCCCGACGTAGCCCTGACACGGATGATCCCCGCCGGTACGGACGCCCTTTCGCCCGCCCCTCAGCACGACATCTACTCCATCGAGGACTTGGCTCAACTCATCTACGCCTTGAAGGAAGCCACCAACTACACCAAGCCGATCTGCGTCAAGATCGCCGCCGTTCACAATTCGGCGGCCATAGCCAGCGGCATGGTTCGCGCCGGCGCCGACATCATCGCCCTCGATGGTCTGCGAGGAGCCACCGGTGCCGCCCCCAAGATCATCCGCGACAACGTGGGCGTCCCCATCGAGCTCGCCATCGCCTCCGTGGACGCCCGCCTGCGACAGGAGGGCATCCGCAGCCAGGCTTCCATCATCGCCGCCGGCGGCTTCCGTAACAGCGGCGACGTGCTCAAGGCCATTGCCCTGGGCGCCGATGCCGTCTACATCGGTACGGCGGCCCTCATCGCCCTCGGTTGCACCGTCTGCCAGCAGTGCCATACCGGCCGTTGCGCTTGGGGCATCTGCACCACTGACCCCATCCTCAGCAAGAGGGTCAACCCGGACATCGGCGCCCGCCGCCTCGTCAACCTCCTGCGCGGCTGGAGCCTGGAGATCAAGGACATGTTGGGCGGTATGGGCATCAACGCCCTCGAGAGCCTCCGTGGCAACCGCCTCCATTTGCGAGCTGTAGGCCTCACCCAGGGCGAACTCGACGTCCTCGGCGTGCGCGGAGCGGGGAGCTAGCATGATGACCACAGACCTATCCCGACCCAAGACCTCGGTGATCGACATCCGTGCCGACGGCACGCACTACCGCGACCTCAATACCCTCATCCGGGAGGCGGTGGAGAACGGGACCGAGCGCATCGAGCTGCGAGAGGTCCACGGGCAGCGCTACATCGGCACCAACCTCCGGGCCGGCGCTGACATCCACATCTACGGCACGCCGGGGAACGACCTCGGCGCCTTCATGAACGGCTCCCGCATCACCGTCTACGGCAACGCCCAGGACGGCTGCGGCAACACCATGAACGACGGGGAGATCATCGTCCACGGCCACGCCGGCGACATCACCGGCCTCGCCGCCCGTGGCGGCAAGATCTTCGTCCGCGAGGGCGTGGGCTATCGGGCTGGCATCCACATGAAGGAGTACGGCGACAAGAAGCCGGCCCTGGTCATCGGCGGCACCGCCCAGGACTTCCTGGGTGAGTACATGGCTGGCGGCATCGTGGTCGTCCTCGGGATTGGGCTGGCGGAGGGAGAGCCCCACCGGGCCAACTTCGTCGGCACCGGCATGCATGGCGGCGCGATCTACCTCCGGGGCCACATCAACGACTACCAGCTAGGCAAGGAGGTGGGCGTCAGCGAGCCGCACAAGAAGGATCGGGAGGTCCTCTCCGGCCTCGTCCGGCAGTTCGCAGCCTACTTCGACTATGACGCCAAGGAGTTGCTCTCCGGCCATTTCCTCAAGCTCGTCCCCCTCTATCTCCGCCCCTACGGCAGGCTGTACACCTACTGACGCCTCCCGCGCCGACGTCACGCGACGAGCCAGCACCGCTGT
>CAYFYG010000347.1:0-1505 GCA_964347225.1 uncultured Dehalococcoidia bacterium
TAGCGGTGCGCCTCCGTCGCTCCCGTCCTTAGCATTTCGGTTAGCCCCCTAACCTTTGGCAGCTCTTCCAACCGCTCGACCAGGCCCCGCGTCTGCTCGACCGCCTCGGCCAGCATGACCGTCCCCGCGCAGTCACGGAACTTTTCGGCCAGTTCCTCCCAGGCCAGAGGCCGCGACGGATCACCCCGAGGCGTGTCCACCCGCAGGCTGTACTCGCTCCCATCCTTGAGGGTGATGCGTACCTCGGCGTAGCCGCCGATGGGGAAAGCGCCGGCCTCCTCACCCTCCCTGACCTCGACCTTCGCCATAAGCTCCCGCACCGCCGGGCGGCGGACGGCCTCGTCCGTGAAGGAGGCCAGTCCCACGCGGCCGTCCTCCAGAGCCGCGGCCAGACAGTACTGAAGGCTGAACTTCCCCTCCAGCCCCGTCTCTGGCGGCTCCTCGCGCAACGGCAGAAGCGCTCCGCGGCTCACCTCGACCTCCACCCGCGCGATGCTGCCGGGATCGATGTCGTGCTCGGCTCGCAGTTCCAGGGCCGCGTCCAGCGAACGGTGGATGGCGTAGCAGCACGGGTATAGCTTGACCCCGATGCCGGAGGAAGTGATCTCGAACGGGTTCCCGAGCGCGGCAAGAGGCTCGAAGTCGACCTCTGCACCGCCGCTCATCGCCCGCAGGAAGCCGCCCGGACAGGCGGGCGTCTGCCCGCTCCCTCCCTCGAGAGCCTGTGCATCGGCGGTGAAGCCGCCTGCGGCCAGCTCCGCCGCCACCACGCCGCTTCGGGCGGCCCATCCGGCGTGCAGCGGCTTGGTCATCGTCCCGAAGTTCTGCTGAAGGCCGCTCGCCAGGGAGGTGGCGACACCCAGCGCCATCTGCGTCCGTCCACAATCCAGCCCCAGCAGCCGCGCACAGGCCACCGCAGCGCCCAGCGTGCCCAGCGTGGACGTGGCGTGCCAGCCCAGGGCGTAGTGCGCCTCGCCGATGGCCCGACCCAACCTCGCCTCTACCTCAAACCCCAGCACGAAGGCCGTGAGCAGATCACGGCCGCTGCAACCCACTTTCTCAGCCGTAGCCAGGACAGCGGGCACAAGGGGCGCGCTGGGGTGTCCACGCATGGGCAGGCTGACGTCGTCGTAGTCCAGCGCATGCCCGGCCGTGCCGTTGACCAGCGCCGCCTCGGAGGCCGGCGCCAGGAACCGCTGCCCCAGCACCGTCGCCTCCTCGCGGCCACCCCGCTCGTGTACCCACTCCGCCACGATCCGGGCGCTCTCCTCCTGGGAGCCAGCTAGGGCCACGCCCAGCGTGTCCAGCAGGGCCCGCTTGGCCTGAACGATGGCCTCCTCCGGCACGCTCTCCGCCTCGGCGACGAAGCGGGCCAAGTGCTCGCTCACGTTCACGGCGCCCATGTTAGCACAGGGGCAGAGTGATCCCGTCCAGAGTGATCCCGTCCAGAGTGATCGGCTTGCCCTCCAGTTGGCCGACCAGTACACTGGCCAAGGTTGCCATGG
>CAYFYG010000348.1:0-3603 GCA_964347225.1 uncultured Dehalococcoidia bacterium
CGCGTTCGGCGGCGGGGCTTCGCCTCGGCCTCCGGCGCCTCCACAGCTTCAGTCGCGGCCTCCGTCGCCTCTGTCTCCACCTTTGGCCTGCGCGCACGGGTCCGTCGCGCCGGTTTCTCTTCTACCTTGGCCTCAGTCTTGGCCGCGCGACGGCGCTTCGGCTTTTCTTCGGCCTTCGGTGGTGCCTCCGCCGTCAGTATCTGGCGCACCGCCAGGCGGGTGTAGCCCTGGCGGTGACCCCGGCGACGGTGGTAGCGCGTCTTCGACTTGTACTTGAAGACGATTATCTTCGGGCCTCGACCGTGCTCCACCACCTCCGCTATCACCCGCGCCCCCTCCAGCCGGGGCTGGCCGATGTGCACGTCGCCGTTGCCGGCGATGAGGAGCACATCATCGAGCTCCACCGTCGAGCCCACCTCCGCTGGCAGTGGGTCTACGTCGATGAGCTGGTCGGGCTCCACCCTGTACTGTTTGCCGCCGTTGCGGACTATCGCGTAGATGGTACTTCCTCCCGGGCGCCACCTGATGGGCGCCCGATGTTCGATTCTAACCGGAGGCAGACGCACTGTCTATCTCCGAGACAGGTAAACCCTGCAATGGCAGGCGCTAGGGACCCCTGGACTGCGCCTAGCTGGTCTGATCCGGGCCCAGCCGCGACTGAGTTTCCCAGGCCAGGCCCGGTTCCGTCTTGGGCGGCTGCACCGGAGGCTTCTCCGGACTCTCGTCGGTTGGCTCCGAAGGCTTGGGCGACTTCTCAGTCTTGACCAGTTCCTCGGATTCCTTGCCCGCCTGGGCGCTGAGGATGGCCTGCAGCGCCTCGCCCTCGATCGTCTCCTCCTCCAGCAGCACCTTCACGACGTTCTCCAGCTTGTCCCGGTTCTCCGTCAGAACCTTGCGTGACGTCTCGTACGCCCGGTCGACGATCCCGCGCACCTCATCGTCGATCTTCTCCGCCACCTTCTCGCTGTAGTTGCGCTGCTCGGAGATCTCCCGGCCCAGGAAGACCATCTCTTCCTTGCGCCCAAAAGTGCGCGGACCCAGGTGGTCGCTCATGCCCCACTGGGTCACCATCTGGCGGGCGAGGCGGGTCGTCCGGTCCAGGTCGTCCTGGGGCCCGGTCGTGGCCTCGCCGAATACAAGCTCCTCAGCCACCATGCCGCCCAGGGTAGCCGCCAGCATCTCCTCGAACTGGCTCTTAGAGTAGAGATGGCGGTCTTCCTCGGGCAGGAAGCGAGTAAATCCGCCGGCCATGCCGCGAGACACGATGCTGATCTTGTATGGCGGGTCCGCCTTGGGCAGCACGTGGCCCACCAGCGCGTGCCCGGCCTCGTGGTAGGCGATGATCTCACGCTCCCGCTGGCTGATGACCCGGCTCTTGCGCTCCGGCCCGGCGATAACTCGGTCCACTGCCTCGTCGAACTCGGCCATCGTCACCTTCTTCTTGCCGCGGCGAGCGGCCAGGATGGAGGCCTCGTTCACCAGGTTCGCCAGGTCGGCACCGGAGAAGCCCGGGGTTTGCTTGGCAATCGTCCCCAGCTTGACATCAGTGTCCAGGGGCTTGCCCTTGGCGTGAACATCGAGGATCGCCTTGCGGCCTTTGATGTCCGGCCGGTCCAGCATTACTTGGCGATCGAAGCGGCCCGGACGCAACAGGGCCGGGTCCAGGATGTCCGGCCGGTTGGTCGCCGCCACAATTATGACGTTCGTGCTCGTGTCGAAGCCGTCCATCTCCACGAGGATCTGGTTGAGCGTTTGCTCCCGCTCGTCGTGGCTCCCGCCCAGGCCGGCGCCGCGGTGGCGGCCCACGGCGTCGATCTCATCGATGAACACGATGCAGGGGGAATTGCGCTTGGCCTGCTCGAACAGGTCACGCACGCGGGAGGCGCCCACGCCCACGAACATCTCCACGAACTCTGAGCCGCTGATGGAGAAGAAGGGCACGCCCGCCTCGCCGGCCACGGCCTTGGACAGCAGCGTCTTGCCGGTTCCGGGCGGTCCCACCAGAAGCACGCCCTTTGGAATGCGAGCGCCCAAGGCGGCGAACTTCTCAGGGAACTTCAGGAACTCCACCACCTCACCCAGCTCCTCTTTGGCTTCCTCCACACCCGCCACGTCCAGGAACGTCACGCTGGGGCGGGTGCCGCTGAACATGCGGGCCTTGCTCTTGCCGAAGTTCATCGCCTGGTTGCTGCTCCCCTGCGCCTGTCGCAGGAAGAAGAACAGGATGGCGACGATGAAGATGATCGGCAAGAACTGGATCAGCAGGCCGGGGATGTTGCTCCAGAAACTGTCCTCTTTGATCTTGATCGGCGGGAAGTTTTGCGGCTCTATCCCCGCATCCTGGAGAACCTGGCGGGCGGTGTCGCCCTCCTCCATCTTGGACTTGAACGTCTGCTCGTTGGCATCGTCCTTGAGCCAGTACTTCAGCTCCGTGCCGTTCACCTCAACCCGCTCAACGTTCTCGTTCTGAGCCTCGCTGACGAACTCAGTGAGCGTCGTCTCCTGAGAACTGGAGCCGCCGGGCAGGAGAGTGAAGACGATGGCGACGATCGCCACCAGGATCAGTAGGTAGATGAAGCTATTTCTTAGCCACCGTCCATACATCGCTCATTGACCACCTAAGACACCAACAGGTAGGCCTTCGGGGCCTACCCTGTTTCACCCCCCCAATTATAGCAGACAGGGGGAGCTCCAGCTTCCTCAACTGTATGACGGCCGCGTCCAGCCACTGGTTACACCGCTACGGCCGCATATCAGAAGCCAGGCTGCCGGACTGCGCCCAGTTCTCCTTGGCGATATCCTCGAAAACGATGATCGTCGCCTCCGGTGTGGTGTGGCCGATATTGACCATCGCCTCCGTGATGACCCTCGCCAGCTCCTGCTTCTGCGCATGCGTGCGTCCAGTCCACATTTCCACTCGAACGATGGGCATGACTCCCTCCGTAGAAGAATACGCCGTTGGCCCCAACTTAGTTTGCCACCTACCACTTGTCAAGGAGAAGAGGGAAGATCGGCTAAGGCGCCTACGCCTGTTGACAAAGGCCCGGGGCCGTACGTAGTATGGGGCGACGCTATGCCATTGGCGCCCAACCTTGCAGAGGAACGCTCCCTGTGGTCTCAGGGCCTGGACTTCGTGGCCGGCGTCGATGAGGTGGGCCGGGGCCCTCTCGCTGGCCCTGTCGTCGCCGCTGCGGTCATCCTCTCTCCCACCTCCGACTTTCGCTGGCTATTCCACGTGCGCGACAGCAAACAGCTCAGCCCTTCCCATCGCCGGGAGCTGGCCGCCTACATCTGGCGTGACGCTCTTGCCGTCGGGGTCGGCTTCGTCTCACACACGGCCGTCGACCGCCTCCGCATCGCGGAGGCCACCCGGCAGGCGATGCTGCGCGCCGTGGGCCAGCTCTGCCGCCGGCCCCAGTACCTGATCATCGACGCTCTGTCCCTGCCAGCCTGCTCCCTGCCCCACAAGGGCATCGTCGGCGGTGACGCTCGCTGCATCTCCATCGCCGCCGCCTCCATCGTCGCCAAGGTGGCCCGCGACCGCTACATGCAGAGCCAGGACCGCCGCTTCTCCGGCTACGGCTTCGCCCGCAACAAGGGGTA
>CAYFYG010000349.1:0-3715 GCA_964347225.1 uncultured Dehalococcoidia bacterium
TCCCGCGAGGTAGAAGAGTTCATAGGGCCCTCGGCAGCCATCGCCGCCCTGCCCAGGCTGGCGAGACGGCTGACCATCATCGCGATCTTCGTCTACGCGGCGGCGGTAATCTTCGCGGCGGCAGAGCCTTTCGCCGAGGGACTGGTAGACACCGGCAGCCAGCTTGGCATCGAAGAATTCATCCTCGTACAGTGGCTGGCGCCCCTCGCCTCGGAGTCCCCGGAGTTCATCCTCGCGGGGCTTCTGGCCGCCCGCGGTCATCACCACGGGGCGATGACGATACTGATCGCCTCTAAAGTCAATCAGTGGACGCTGCTCATTGGCAGCCTGCCGGTGGCCTTCAGCATCTCGGGGGCCACCCTATCGCCCCTGGAGTTCGACGCCCGCCAGGCGGAGGAGGTCTATCTCACGGCGGCGCAATCGTTGTTCGCAGTGGCCATCCTTGTCAATCTGAGCATGCACCGCTGGGAAGCCGCGCTTCTGGCGGTCCTCTTCAGCACGCAGCTCTTCTTCTTCGATGCCACCGTGAGGCTGGGCTATGCCTCCTTCTACATGCTCCTTGCCCTTCTCATGTTCATGCGCGACGTGCCCGCCATGCCTGACCTGTGGCGGGCCGCCCGCGACACCGCCCTCCAGCCCGAGATGACGGCGGGCTCCTCGGATCGAGCACCCCCCTAGCCCCCCTCCCCTTGCCGTGTAGCACCAGGGGCCGACCAGGCGTCTGTACAAGTTAGGGAATGGTTATGTCACCAACTGCCACGGCAAGGGAGACGTGCACGTGATCGCCTCAGCGGGCAAGCGACATCTCATCGACCGCATGCTGGGCGCCGCCCTGCTGGAGCCGGAGACCTACCAGGAGGCGGCGCTGGCGCCGTCGACTTGGATCCACGCAGCGCTGATAGTGGCGGTCTCGGCGGGGGCAGCGGGTCTAGCTAGCCTTGGCAGCGGCCTAACAGGATTGGTGCTGGGAAGCCTCTCCGCCGTCCTCGGCTGGGGTCTGTACTGCTTTGCTGCCTACTGGGCGGCCACCAAACACTTCGGGGTGCGGCGCAGCGGCGCCAACTGGGGCGCCACGTGGCGAACCCTGGCCTTCGCAAACTCGCCACGGGTGTTCCTGCTCCTCACCTTCGTTCCCGCCATCGGCTTTCTGGTCGGTCTAGCCGTCCATGCCTGGGTGCTGATCACCACGGTCTTCGCGGTGAGGCTGGCGCTGGACCTAGAGGCCCGACCCGCCATTGCCACGGCGCTCATCGGCTTGCTGCCCATGCTGCTGGTGTGGGCGCTGACGGCAGCGCTGGTCTAGGGCACGAGGGGGTTCCTCTTAGCACGGCAGGCGAATGAAAGCGGCCGCAAAGGGCCAATTTCCATGCTCAGGGACTGGTGGGCGATGGAGGACTCGAACCTCCGACCTTCTCTGTGTAAGAGAGACGCTCTAGCCAACTGAGCTAATCGCCCACCCTCATATCGAGGCGGAAATCGCCCATTCGAATTGTAGCGGCCTCACCAGCGCTCGACAACTGTCGCGCCGCCCCAGACCGATCGCTGCAAACGATACGGAAGCTGGGCCTATGGCTGCGGGGCGCAGACGCACCCACGCCGAAGGGACGCCCGTATCTGGCGCTCTCGTCAAGCAGTTTGTGGGATCGTGCAGTGGAGTGGCAGCGGAG
The DNA here is from genome assembly GCA_964347225.1 of uncultured Dehalococcoidia bacterium. Taxonomy (GTDB): domain Bacteria; phylum Chloroflexota; class Dehalococcoidia; order SM23-28-2; family RBG-16-64-32; genus DAOUMF01. The sequence continues at coordinate 1,668 of CAYFYG010000349.1, forward strand.
GGGATCGGTTAGGCGCTGCGGAAGAGGGAAGAGAACTTCACCGGAGCCGCCGCCTCGGCGGTGGCCGCGACCTCCTCCTCTGTCTCGCTTGTCTTGGTCCCTTCTCCCTGCGTGTCGCCGGTCTCAGTTTCTCTCGCATCCGGCGTCGGCTCCGGGGCGGCGGCCTCCTCCCGCGCCACGCTCACCTGTGGTTCGTCTTCCTCACCCTCGCCGACCAGCGCCACGACGGGCCGCTGGCTCACCTGGAAATCGCTCTCCCTGCCGGCGAACACGTGGATGCGCTCCTGCTCGAAGCCAGCCTCCAGTAGCGTCTCGACCAGCTTCTCAGCCTTCCCGGGATCATCCACGACCGAGATTTCCCCGTGCTTGCTGTCCCCCCTATCAGTCACGAGCACTATGATGTTCTCGCTCACCGGCCTGGCCTCCTTTGGCGAGGGGGCTCAGATTCCCCCGAGCCTAACCAATAAGAAGGACGCTCCACTCCCATCCCCTGTTACGGGCGCAGCCCCCCCAGGGCGATAGTCTTATGGCAAGTTCTGTCCGTCACACGTCACCCGTCCCGCTGCGGCGGGCCGCCCTCTGCTGGACAAGGCGCGCGTACAGCAGAAGATCCGGATCGCTGTAGACGGCATCCCCCATCTCGGTGCCCCGTTTGATGGCTCTCATGGTGGCCTTGGTCAGCGCGACCGGTAAAGGGGGCATGGCGATGATTCGCTGCGCCAGCCCGCGGGCGACGTTCATCTCGTCACCATCAGCGGTGACGCGGCTGAGCATCCCGTACTTGTAGGCCTGCTCGGCGGAGAAGCGGTCGCAGGTGACAGTGAGCTCCATCGCCCGGGAGGGGCCGACCTCTCGGGAGAGGCGCGGCAGGGCGTTCCAGCTTAGGGGGATGCCCAGCTCCACCTCTGGGATAGAGAACCAGGTGGACTGACCTGCGACGCGGAGGTCGCAGCAGAGGGCGAGCACGACGGCGCCGCCGACGGCGAGCCCGTGCACGGCGGCGATGGTAACCTGATCCAGCGACTCCAGCGCCGCCGACGTTCGACTGCCGATTCCGGCCAGGTGTCGCAGCTCCAGCTCGCTGTCTGGGCCCGGCTGCCCCCACTCGCTGGTATCGGCGCCGGAGGAGAACGCGCGGCCCTCCCCGGCCAGGATGACCACCCTCGTCCTCAGATCCTCGGCTAGCTCGTGGCACAGCGCCTGAAGATCCACGTGCATTTGGCGGCTGATGGCGTTGAGCTTCTGGGGCCGGCTGAGCAGCACTGTCATCAGTGGCCCTTCGCTATCCACTCTTAGCGTCTCATAGGTCATCTCCGCTCGCCTCCATCCTGGTCGGTCCCACCCTTGAAGGAGCACGCCTCCTCGCTCTATCAGCAGCGCCAGTCTACCCGCGGGTGTCGCCTTATGTCGATGAGTGTAACGGGCGGCGGCAGAATCGCATCCCTAAGTCCGAATCGATATGGCGCTTAGTGGCACGCCTCCGCTGCACAGAGCAAGCTCCGCGGCCGGCCTCGGCATGGGCCGCGTTGGGCAGGAGGGCTAGTCATGGCCGACGCAAAGGCGTCGGGCACTATCAAGTGCCCTCAGTGTCGGCAGCCCGTGCCGGAGGGCTCCCGCTTCTGCTTGTTCTGCGGCGCACGGGTGGGACACCTTGCCAGGACCGAGGGCAGTCGCCTCTTCCTCGCACTGAGCCTCCTGGTGCTGCTTACCCACTGCATCGGCCTCGCCGCTCGGGACTTCGTCTCAGCCAGGGGAGAGGACGGAAGGAGACCAGCAACATAGGGACCGCTCCCTGACCTCGACTGCCCCGGCTGTCCGGCAGTGCCCGCCGCCGTCAGCAGTCTACGTTGACTCTGAGGGCGGCTCGATCATGTCAGCGGCGGAGGGCTCCGTAGGCTCCTCGGCGAGCCGAGACGGCCTGGCCGGGGGCGGGACACCGCGATCAGGGCCGAGCCAGAGAAGCCGCACCGCCCAATCGGCGAGGGCCGGCGCCAGCGGATAGGCGACCACGGCGGCCAGGTCCTCAAGCGAGACGTACGCATCGCGCA
>CAYFYG010000350.1:0-5700 GCA_964347225.1 uncultured Dehalococcoidia bacterium
CCGGTCATCGAGGAGAAGATGCGGCGGCGGGTGGAGTCCGACGTGCCCTTCCGGCACGAGGAGATGACGAAGGACGAAGCGCGGACGCTGTTCGCGGAGCAGCCGTACAAGCTGGAACTCATCGAAGACATAGAGGACGAGAAGGTAAGCCTATACCGGCACGGCGATTTCGTCGACCTCTGCGCGGGGCCGCACGTGGAGCGAACAGCACAGGTGCGGGCATTCAAGCTGATGAGCGTTGCCGGCGCCTACTGGCGAGGTCAGGAGCGCAACCCGATGCTGCAGCGCGTCTACGGCGCCCTATTCGATACGGAGGACGAGCTCCAGTCGCACCTGCAGCAGATCGCGGAGGCGTTCCGACGGGATCACCGCCGCCTGGGGCGGGAGCTGGACCTGTTCTCGTTCCACGAGGAGTACGGGCCGGGGCTGGTCTACTGGCACCCCAAGGGCGGCCGCGTGCGCACGATAATCGAGGACTTCTGGCGGCAAGAGCACTACAACCACGGCTACGAGCTGGTGTACTCGCCTCACATCGGTCGCTCCAGCCTCTGGGAGACCAGCGGCCACCTGGACTTCTACACCGAGAGCATGTACTCGCCGATGGACATCGACGGGCAGGACTACTACGTGAAGCCGATGAACTGCCCGTTCCACATCCAGATGTACCGCAGCGCGCTGCGGAGCTACCGGGAATTGCCGATGCGGATGGCGGAGATGGGGACGGTGTACCGCTACGAGCGCTCGGGGGTGCTGCACGGGCTGATGCGGGTGCGAGGCTTCACTCAGGACGACGCGCACATCTTCTGCCGGCCGGATCAGATCAAGGAAGAGGTTGAGGACTGCGTGGACTTCATGCAGCTCTTCTTCCGGGCCTTCGGGTTCGAGCAGTTCCACGTGTACCTCTCCACACGGTCGCCGGAGGGGAAGTACGCTGGCTCGCTGGAGGACTGGGACATGGCCACGAACGTCCTGCGGGAGGCGATCGAGGATCGCGGCCTTCCGCACGACGTGGACGAGGGCGGGGCGGTGTTCTACGGGCCGAAGATCGACGTGAAGCTTCTGGACACCCTGGGACGGGAGTGGCAATGCACGACGATCCAGTTCGACTTCAACCTACCTGAACGCTTCGATATCAGCTACATCGGGGAGGACGGACGGGAGCACCGGCCGTACATGGTGCATCGGGCGCTGCTGGGCTCGATGGAGCGCTTCTTCGGGGTGCTCATCGAGCACTACGGAGGGGCGTTCCCACTGTGGCTAGCGCCGGTGCAGGCAGTGGTGATACCGATAGCGGACCGGCACATCAAGTACGCGAGTACGGTCGCAGACAGACTACGGCGGGCTGGCCTGCGGGTGGAGGTAGACACGCGAGCGGAGCGGATGCAAGCGAAGATCCGCGACGCCCAGCTCCAGAAGGTGCCCTACATGCTGGTGCTGGGCGACCGGGAGAAGGAGGGGGAGACGGCGGCGGTACGCCTGCGCAGCGGCGAGGACCTGGGAGCGATGAAGCTGGAGGAACTTATCGCGCGGATGGAGGCGGAGGTGGAGGAGAGAGGGTAAGATTCGTCTCTGAGTTTTAACAATCGGCCGCTTGCGGGGCGCGAGGCGGGTATGATACAAGAGGTGTGCATAGGCTATCTTTGTGATGGCCATAGAAAAGGCCGATGTTAGCGTCCTTTGTTTGAGAAGCTTCTTATAGCCAACCGCGGCGAGATCGCCCTGCGCATCGTGAGGGCGTGCCGCGAGATGGGCATCACCGCTGTAGCCGTCTACTCCGAGGCGGACCGCAACTCCCTGCACGTGCGCCACGCCGACGAGGCGTACCTCATCGGGCCAGCGCCGGCGCAGGAGAGCTACCTGAACGGGGAGCGGATCATCGAGGTCGCCAAGAAGGCAGGCGCGGACGCGGTGCACCCCGGCTACGGCTTCCTGGCAGAGAACCCACATTTCGCCGAGGCATGCTTGGACGCGGACATGGCCTGGGTAGGCCCGTCCCCACGCTCGATCCGTACCCTTGGAGACAAGGTGGAGGCGCGCCGGATGATGAAGGAAGCGGGAATTCCGGTCGTGCCGGGCAGCGAGGAGGTGACGTCCAAGGGGACGGCGGCTAGCGCCGCGACGGGCATCGGCTACCCGATCATGGTGAAGGCGGCGGGCGGCGGCGGCGGGCGGGGGATGCGCACCGTGTACCGGCCGGAGGAGCTGCCGACGGCGCTGGACGCGGCGAGTCAGGAGGCGGCCTCGGCCTTCGGGAGCCGGGAGCTGTACCTGGAGAAGTTCCTTGATCCGGTGCGGCACATCGAACTGCAAGTGATCGGCGATATGCGGGGGAATGTCGTCGCCCTGGGGGAGCGGGAATGCTCCATCCAGCGCCGGCATCAGAAGATGATCGAGGAAGCGCCGTCCACGGCCGTAGACCCCGGACTGCGTCGGCAGCTCAACGAGATGGCGCTGGCAGCGGCCCAGGCGACGGGCTACACCAGTGTGGGCACGCTGGAGTTCCTGGTGAACCGGAAAGGCGAAGTAAACTTCCTGGAGATGAACACTCGTCTGCAGGTGGAGCATCCGGTGACGGAGATGGTCACGGGAGTAGACCTGGTGGCGGATCAGATAGTGGTGGCGGCGGGGGAGGATCTGCCTTACCGAGAGGCGACCATCCAAGGCTGGGCGCTGGAGTGTCGAATCGCCGCTGAGGATCCGTTCAATAACTTCCTGCCGTCGGTGGGAACGGTGAGCTTCGTGTCTGTGCCGGGAGGGGCAGGCGTACGGGTCGACTCAGCGCTGTACGATGGGCTGGAGATCAGCTATCACTACGACCCCCTGATCGCCAAGCTGTGCACGTGGGGCCGGACGCGGATGGAAGCGATCCAGCGGATGCGGCGGGCCCTGCGCGAGTTTAAGATCGTGGGGATCAGTACGAACATCCCCTTCCACCTGCAGGTGCTAAACGACACGCACTTCCTCCAGGGGAAGCTAGACACCACCTTCGTGGAGAAGCGCTTCGACCCGCGGCGGGCCGACGGAATGGCCCACGAGAGACTGGCGGTGCTGGCGGCAGCGGTGCTGGCCCACCGTAAGGGGACGCGGCGGCGGAGCGCACAGTCAGGCCAGCGCAGAGGCAGCGGCTGGCGGATGCTAGACCGGCCGGGGCGTCGAGACGCAGGAGCGAGAGGATGGCGGAGAAGTATGTAGTCCGGCTGGGCTACGAACTGAAAGAGGTGGAGGTTGAGGACGGGCTGGATGGTCTGCGCGTGCGCATCAACGGCGACTGGCACGACGCCCGCCTGGAGCAGGTGGGGCAGCCAGCACTGTACGCGCTGGTTGTCGACGACCGGCCGCACGAGCTGTTCGCCGTGGAGCGTGCCGAAGGGTACGAGATTGTGATCGGCTGGGACCGGTACTCGGTGGCGGTGGGCACGCGAGACCGCCGGGTAGCGCAGGCACCCCCCAGCGACCAGACGCTGGAGGAGCACCCGGCAGGCGGCTGGGTGGTGCTGTCGCCTATGACTGGCGTGGTGACCGAGGTGTACGCGGAGGCCGGGGATGAGGTGGTGGAGGGCGACGTGCTGATGGTGCTAGAGGCGATGAAGATGAATAATGAGCTGCGCGCCCAGAGGGCGGGCACGGTGCGAGAACTGTACGTGCAGGCGGGCCAGCGGGTGGAGTCAGGGATGCGGCTGCTGGTGCTCCAGTAGCATTGAAGGCGGCATGACGGTGTGCTATAGTTGCCCTAGCCTGGCAACTCTGAGGTTCGAGAGGGGAACGGTATCCGACAACTTCGGATAAACCACTGGATTCGCGTCAAAGAGGTCCGGCTAATAGGGGCGAACGGCGAGAACCACGGGGTCGTTCCCTTACAGCAAGCCCTGAGCATCGCCCGCGAGAGCGGCCTGGACCTGGTAGAGGTTGACCCTAACGGCTCTCCCCCTGTGTGTCGGGTACTGGACTACGGGAAGTGGAAGTACCAGCAGGCGAAGAGGGAGCGCGACGCTCGCAAGCACCAGCGGGGTGGGATTATCCATGAGGTGCGCATGCGGCCCAGGATCGGGCGGGCGGATATGGAGCGGAAGGTCTCCCTGGTGGAGCGACTGCTGGCGGAGGGGGACAAGGTGAAACTGGCGGTGATGTTCCGAGGGCGGGAGATGTCACATCCGGAAATCGGGCGCGAGGTGCTGGATCGGGCGCTGGAGGGGCTAAAAGAGATGGCGGTGGTGGAGAGGCCACCGTCGATGGAAGGACGGTTCCTGAGCGTGATCTTGACGCCAAGCAAGAAGGGGCCGGCCCCAAGAGAGAAGAAAGAGGCGCCAGTGGAGGAGCGCGTTGGCTAAGTACAAGATAAAGAGCCATTCGGGGTCCAAGCGGCGCTTCTACGTCAGCGGAGGCGGCAAGATAATGCGGCGCAAGTGCCACATAAACAACGCCCGCCGCAAGAAGCGGGGCGCCACCCTGCGGCTGTTCGCTGGCAAGCTCACCGTCCCCAAGGGCCAGAGCAAGAGCATTCGCAGGCTCATGCCTTACCAGACCTAGGCCAGAAGACGTGCCAAGAGCAAAGGGAAGCCCCGCTACCAGACGACGCCGCAAGAAGGTGATCGCGCAGGCAAGAGGCCACCGTGCCGGAAGGCACCACCTGTTCCGCCAGGCGAGGGAATCGGTCATTCACGCTCTCCGGTACGCGTACGAGCATCGGCGCGACCGGAAGGGAGACTTCCGGCGCCTGTGGATAACGCGCATCAACGCAGCGGCGCGGCTCAACGGTCTCAGCTACTCCAGCCTGATGAGCGGCCTCAAGCGAGCCCAGGTGGAGATCGACCGGAAGGTGCTGGCGGACCTGGCGGTGCGGGACGCCGATGCCTTCGCCAAGGTAGCGGAGACGGCTAAGGCAGCGCTGGCGGGATAAGGTCTCGCCCAGCCTTCTCAGCCGCGGAGAACGGCGCCCACTTCCTGATGCAGACGGGCGAGGATGCGCTCCTGATCCTTCCGCACTTCCTTGTCGGTGAGGGTGTGGTCAGCCGCCTGGTAAGAGACTGAGAACGCGAGAGATTTCTTGCCGGGGGGCACCTGAGGCCCGCTGTACACATCGAACAGGCGAACCGAACGCACCAGGGGGGCCGCCTGAATGATCCCGCGCACCCGTGCCGCGGACACGTCGGCGTCGATGATGACGGCCATGTCTTCCTCCACGCTGGGGTAGGGGGCCAGCGCCTGGTAGCGGCGCAGCCCCGAGACGTGGGGCAGGAGGGCGTCTAGGTCAACCTCGAACATCGCGACCGGGCTCTCCAAGTCGAATGCAGCGGCGACTCGCGGGTGCACCTGTCCGACGAGGCCCACGCGGTGGCCGTCCACCGCGACAGCGGCGGCGCGCCCCGGCAGGAGGGCGTGATCGGCCGCCTCGGCGTACTCGGCGGATACTCGTAAGCGATCGAGCAGCAGGTCGAGATACGACTTCGCCTGATAGAAGCCGCCGGGCTCGCCCCTGGGCTCGCCCCAGCGGTCGGGCAACCGGCCGGTGACCACGGCAGCGACAGTCTCGACCTCTTGAGGCAGGTCATCGGGCCGGGAGAGGTAGATGGGGGCGGTCTCGAACAGGGCGGTGAGGTCATCGCGGTGCCTAACGTTGTCGGCCAAGACCTTCAGCAGGGAGGAGCGCAGGGAGGTGCGGGCGTACTCTTGCTCCTGGCTCATCGGGTTGGCGATGCGCAG
>CAYFYG010000351.1:0-1560 GCA_964347225.1 uncultured Dehalococcoidia bacterium
GGGTACTAGCCCACCTCCTTTGCCTGCGCATAATATAGTCGTCAAGGTTGACGGTCAAGGAAAGCCAGATTGCGAATCGATGTCGCCCTCCTGCCCGACCGGATCGCGGACACGGACTCCGTCTTCGTCGTCGTGGACGTCCTGCGGGCCTCCTCCGCCATCGTCACCCTGCTGGAGCGTGGCGTCCCCGCGATCATCCCCGCCGCCAGCCTCGAGGAGGCGCGCCAGCTGCGGGAGCGCTTGCCCGACTCCCTCCTCTGCGGCGAACGCGACAATCTGCCCCCGCCCGGATTCGACTACGGAAACTCCCCGACACAGTTCGCCGCTCTGGAGCTGAAGGGGCGGCGATCCATCCTGACGACCTCCAACGGCACCCGTGCCCTCGCCCAGCTTGCGGCGGCGCCGGCGGTGCTGGTCGGCGCCTTGCTCAACCGTGAGGCGGCCGCGAAGGCGATGCTGGCCTTGGCGGCGGAGCGCGGCCGCGACGCCACCGCGGTCTGCGCCGCCGAGGCCGCGTCGGTGTCCCTGGAGGACGTGCTGGGTGCCGGGGCCATCGTCGAAGCCGCCCTGCGCCTGGACGGGTCCCTGCAGCCCACCGATGCCGCTCTCCTGGCTCGCGATGCGTTCCTGGCCCGCCGTGGGGACCTGAGAGACGCCCTGACCTCCGCTCACCATGGGGCGGAGCTCGTGGCCGCTGGCTTCTCGGTGGATATCGACTACTGCGCTCGCCTCGACGTCTCCTCCGTCGTGCCTATGCTCCGTCGAGACGCCGCTGGCCTGCTGACGCTCGCGCCCCACCCGCGCTGAGGCCTGTGCGATCGCGAGGCGTTTCCGCTATTCGCGGGTAAGCCTGCCTACGGGTCAGCTATCGCCGCCGATGCCCTCTTCCTCCGGTGGCTTCGGATCGCAGGCTACTGCTCCCACCGTCATCGCTCCCCAGAAGAGGATCTCGGCCGTCTCCGTCCAGGGCTGCCGTCGCTGCACGGCCCCCGCTGTGTGAACCAGGGTAAGCAGGCCGGCCGCGACGGCCGCCATGGGGAAGAGGATGCGGTTGCGCCAGGGGTCGAAGGCCGCTCGAATGCCGCCCAGCGTAAGCGTCGTCGCCACCGCTCCCAGGGAGCGGCCCAGGTATAGGGCAAGGTCGCTGTCGGCTGGCACCCGCCAGCGCAGCGCCTTCGCCCAGCGCAGAGGCGACAACAGGAGCGGCAGGGCGAAGACGACGAGGCCGACGCCGCTCGCCGTCAACAGGAAGATGCTCGATCGAGTGTTGTCTCTCCGCTTCATGGCGCTGAGTCCTCCCTCTCGGCCTGTGTCGTCCCATCCTAGCACGCGCCTCGTGCGTTGACGAGGGAGGCGCGCCCCGCCTATCCTCGTGCCATGAAGGCGGAGATCATCTCCGTGGGCACCGAGATCCTCCTGGGGGAGATACTCGACACCAACTCCCAGTATCTGGCCGCGCGCCTCCCGCCGCTGGGCATCGACCTCTACTACATCTCCAAGATCGGCGACAACCTCCAGCGCCTCGCCGAGGCTATCGGTCGCGCCCGCGAGCGCTCCGAC
>CAYFYG010000352.1:0-2543 GCA_964347225.1 uncultured Dehalococcoidia bacterium
GAGGCGCCGGAAGACCTGCTCGCCGCCCTCGACGCCGTCGCCAACACGCTGTACAGCTACGCCGCCGCCTCCCTCGAGCGGGGCGCCTCCGGCATCTTCTTCGCCACCGTCGAGTGGGGTGGAGGCGACAACATCTCCCCCCAGGATTACGACCGCTTCGCTCGACCGTTCGACCTGCGTGTCCTGGAGGCGGTGCGCGAGGCTTCCTTCAACGTCCTTCACGTCTGCCGGGACAACAACCACCTCACCCGCCTTCTGGACTACCCCGTTCATGTCTTCCACTGGGCCTCCCGCTCGCCCGGCAATCCCTCGCTGTCTGAGGTGCTGTCCAAGACGGACAAGGCCTTGATGGGCGGTGTCGACCACCAGCACACGATCCGCGACGGCTCTCCGGACGATGTCGTCGCCGAGGCCCGCGAGGCCCTGGAGCACACGGGCGGTCGGCGTTTCCTCCTCGCCCCCGAGTGCTCCATCGACCCCAGGTTCCGGAGATGAACCTGCGCGCCCTCGCGGAGGCGGCCAGGCCATGACCGTCTCCCTCGCCCGCGAGGTTCTCGCCCGCGTCGGCCCCGGACGCGACTCCGCCGTCACCGTCGGCAAGTTCGACGGCGTCCACCGTGGCCATCACTACCTCATCGGCGGCCTCATCGAGCGGGCCCGCGCTGAGGGCCTCGCTGCCGTCGCCGTCGTGCTCTATCCCAACCCGTCCACCGTCCTCAAGCCCGGCACTGCCGTCAGCTACCTCACCAGCCTGGATGAGCGGCTGCAGCTCCTTCGTCAACTGGGCCCGGACAGAGTCGTGATTCTCCCCTTCACCTCGGAGCTCGCCCAGCTCTCCGCTCGCGACTTTGCCGCCCTCCTCACCGAGGAACTGAGGATGCGGCTCCTCTACGTCGGGCCCGACTTCGCCCTCGGCCGCAACCGCGAGGGAACGGTCGGGGCCCTGCGCAAGATCGGCCGCGATCTCGACTTCCGCGTCGAAGTCGCCGACATGCTGGCCGAGGAAGGCGAGAAGGTCGGCTCCTCCGCCGTCCGTCAGGCCCTCGCGGCCGGCGAGGCGGAGGAGATGGCCAGCCTCCTCGGCAGGCCCTTCTCCCTGCGCGGCCCTGTCGTCGTCGGCGCCCGCCGCGGCCTCAGCCTCGGCTTCCCCACCGCCAACATCGCCATCGGCCTCGACCGCGCCCTGCCCGCCTTGGGCGTCTACGTCACCCGCGCCGTCATCGGCGACAAGGAGTACCCGTCCTGCACCAATATCGGCATCCGTCCCACCTTCGCTGGCGAGGCGGGCCCCACCGTCGAGACCTACATTCTCGACTTCGAGGGCGACATCTACGGCGAGAATATCCGCATCGATCTCCTCCATCGCCTCCGCGCCGAGCTCAAATTCGAATCGGTCGACGACCTGGTGGCCCAGATGGAGCGCGACATCGCCGACACCCGAGCCTACTTCGCCCGAGAGCAGGCCGCGAGTGAGCAGCGCTAGCCGGTCCTCCCGCCGCCCCCGCGTCCCCGATGACGAGACGCTGCGCCGTATCACCGCCCGCGCTGTCGCCGAAATCGTCCCCCATCACGAGTTCGTGGATGGCCTTCGCTCCGGCCGCCCTCTGCGGCTGAAGATCGGTCTGGACCCCACCAAGCCGGTCATTCACCTCGGCTGGACCGTCCCCCTGCGCAAGCTGCGCCAGCTTCAGGACCTCGGCCATACCGTCGTCGTCATCGTTGGCGACTGGACGGCCCGCATCGGCGACCCCTCCGAACAGTCCCAGACCCGGCGCATGCTCAGCGAGGAGGAGGTCAAGGCCAATTCCGAGGCCATCCTCCCTCAGTTCTACAAGGTCCTCGACGAGAGCCGAACCGAGATCCGCCGCCAGTCGGAGTGGTACGACAAGTTCGACCTCACCGAGGTCGTCCGTCTCGCCGCCCGCTTCACCGTCGCCCAGGTGCTCCAGCGCGACGATTTCGCCGAGCGCTACGCCGACCACAGACCCATCGGCATCCACGAGCTCGTGTACCCCCTCCTCCAGGGCTACGACTCTTTCGCCGTCGAGGCTGACGTCGAGTTCGGTGGCACCGACCAGAAGTTCAACAACCTCGTCGGCCGCGAGCTCCAGCGCATGCTCGGTCAGAAGGCCGGCCCCGCCGGCGAGGGCCAAGCCGTCTTCCTCGTGCCCCTGCTCGTTGGCCTGGACGGTGCCCAGAAGATGAGCCAGTCCCTCGGCAACTTCATCGGCATCGACGACCCGCCCCACGACATGTACGGCAAGCTCATGTCCATCCCCGACTCCCTGATGATGGACTACTTCGAGCTCCTGACGGACGTAGCCGACGAGGAGCTCGCCTCCATCCGCAAGTCCGTCGAGGCGGGAGGTGCCGCGGCGATGGACCACAAGGTGCGCCTCGCCCGCGAGATCGTCATCCAGTTCCACAGCGAATCGGCGGCGCAGGAGGCGCAGGAAGAATTCAATCTGACCTTTCGCACTCGAACTCCCACCGACACGACGGATATCGGTTTGCCACTGCCTGAGCCCGCGGCAACGGTTGAG
>CAYFYG010000353.1:0-4883 GCA_964347225.1 uncultured Dehalococcoidia bacterium
CTTCTACTTCGACGAGGTCTACTTCCCCACGACTGGTCAGGAGATCCTGCGCGGCGATCCGGCCGCGTGGGAGTGGTTCGGCCACGAGAACACGCATCCGCCTCTCTCCAAGCTGTTTATGGCCGGTGGAATGGCGATATTCGGGGTGGTGTCCTCGGCGTCGATCACGGGGGAGATAGACAACCCGTTCGCCTGGCGGTTTTTCGGTGCTCTGGCCGGTATTGGGTCGGTCATCTTCATTTACTTGCTGGGGAAGCGGCTATTCAAGAGCGAGGTGGCTGGCATGGCCGCGGCTTTCTTGATGATCTTCGACGGGCTCTTCTTCGCCCAGTCGAGGATGGCCACGCCCGACACGTACGTGGTGTTTTTCATCCTCGGTACCGTCTATTTCCTGGTCTCCGACCGGCCGTTGCTGTCCGGGATCTTCTTCGGAGCGGCTTTGGCCACCAAGTGGACTGCCGCCCTAACCGTGTTCCCGATCGGCCTCTATTTCGTCTATAGGTTCTTGCAGACCGATAGGTCACAGTGGCGGCAGTTCTTGACAGAGGCCTCGATCGCTGTACCCCTGTTCTTCCTCGTCGTCCCCTTCTCCATCTATCTCCTGACCTACGTTCCCATGCTGTTCAGCGGGCACGCCCTCGGTGACGCATGGGATCTGAACCACCTCGCGTTCGACTTTCACAGGGATCGGGAACTCACCCATCCCTACTCGTCGCCCTGGAATACGTGGCCCATCATGATGCGGCCGGTCTTCCTCTACGTGTCCGCCAGTGGCGCCAAGATCTACTCGCTGGGCAATCCGGTCATCTTCTGGCTTGGCCTGCCCGCATTGGGCTTCGCCTTGTGGCAAGGGCTCGCTGGGGTGCGGGCCAAGCTGGAAGAGGCCACCGGCAGGGTCTCTGTTTCGGGTGCCGTGGGCCCTGAGCAGGCGGCGCTGCTATTTGTGGTGCTGACCTACTTGGGGTTCTTTCTGCCCTGGGCCATACAGCCTCGGATCATGTTCATCTATCACTACCTGCCCAGCTTGGCCTTCCTGCTGCTGGCCCTGGCCTACGTCATCCATAGGCTGTGGCAGCGGCCCTGGAGGCGAGGCGGGGCCGTCCTCATCCTGGCAGGAGCCACCCTGACATTCGTCTATTTCTACCCGCATCTGGCGGCAGTAGAGGTCTCTGATAACCTGGCAGAATCGTATTTCTGGTTCTCATCTTGGCGCTAGGCGCCCTGAGTAGCGATGGTTGGCCGGCGCTCAGCGATATGAGAGGCAAGCTGGACCGGGGCGCGTGATGCCTCAGCTCAGGATGACACTCTGGACCGAATGGCTGTCGCCAGATACCGTTGCCTGGGGGCATCCCATCCGTGCGAGTTCCGGTGTCGCCCCTGGCCCCGATCCGGGGCCAACGTCTTGCTGGCCATAGCCGTCCTCGCTTTGGCCTACCCTCTGCCCGCGTCCGGCGTCGACGATATCGGTCTCCAATCTCCTGGGGGAATGCCCTTTTCGGCTGTCATGCCGGTGCTGGTTGGTCCGTGTAACGGTTGGCCATTGCGGTCCGTCCGTTCTGGCAGGGCATAGCGTCGTTTCCATGACGGAGGTGTCACGACGTCTTGAGCCTTCGGATGATATGATATGCGGGCGCAACTACAGCCCTTGGCCTGAGACCATGAAATGTGTAGTAGTCATCGGCACTTATAACGAGGCTGAAAACATTCCGGGTCTCTTGCCGGACATTCTGAGGCTGGGACCGGAATATGAGGCCATCGTCGTGGACGACAACTCACCCGACGGGACCGGCCGCCTAGTTGCCGAGACCGCCGCAAACGAACCGCGCATTCATCTTGTCCAGCGGTCCGGGAGGATGGGATACGGCAGTGCCTACTTGGAGGGGTTCAGGGCGGCGCTGGCCTTGGGTGCCGACTACGTAGTTCAGATGGACGCCGACTATTCGCACAATCCAAGCGACGTCCCTCGCTTGGTTGAGGCTGCTCGGGATGCGGACATTGCCATCGGCTCCCGCTACGCGAGGGGAGGTACGACTGAAGGCTGGCCCTTGCGGCGGAGGCTGATCAGCAGGGCTGCCAACTTGGCGGCGCGCGTGCTCCTGGCTCTGCCGATCCGCGACTGTACCGGAGGATTCAAGTGCTTCCGGCGCTCCACTCTGGAGGCCATGAGTTTCGAGAATATCCGCTCCAGGGGGTTCGCTTCTTTGTACGAGGTCAACTACGCTTGCCATAGGTCCGGCAGGGCGTTTCGTGAGGTACCCATCAAGTTTGTTGAGCGGCGAGCAGGTGCGTCGAAGCTGTCATGGAAGGTCATGGCGGAGGCGATGATGGTCTTGTTGCGCTTGCGGTTCAGGGGTGGGTAGGGTTGCCGAAGGACGGGTCGCGCGGTCCGCGGGAGCGGCTTGGCTCGGTCAATGGGATGAGGAAAGGACGGCTGACAAGAAGTGCGGCACGTGTGCTCACGACGGGAGTCACAGTGTCCGCAGGTCTCCGCCTGGCTGAGCGCTAGTCTCACAAGGGTCGCCTCCATGTTCGGGACGGGGCGGCGCCGCTCACCTCTCACTATGCCGGAGGGATCCTCCACGACCTCTCTCTTCCGACGGAGCGGGGAAGGCCGCTGAGACTTACTCGGACAGTAGCACGCCCGTGCGTATGGTATGCACATCATAGTGACGCTAACGTCTAGTCACGAGGGAGCTCGCCACGGCCGAGAGTTCGTGACCTCCGACTTTGCTCAGCAGGCTGGCATATCGTAGGCTGTCCCCGGCACGTCACGACTTCCTGGCGACGACAAACAGGTTACAGGCGCCTTCTGCGTCATCTTCGGCGACACACTTCCCCAGGCGCCGCTCCCAGAAGCGCACTAGCCAATCGGGCCGTCGAGCCATTCTGTTGCCCAGCACGAGGCGCGATACCTGGGAGGGCACCGCGAAGGGTAGCGTCAAATCGAAAGCCCTGAGGCAGCGGCGGTTTATCGTCATCCGACGTTCGTCCAGATGGAAGCCCGCGTTCTTCAGCAGGCGAAGCCATTCCTCCTCGCTAAAGAGGTTGACGTGATGAACGGCGCGGTTGAAGAGCCATGCGTAGAGCCGGGCCAGGGGAGAGAGCCCCACTCGCCTGAGAACTCGGCTGTAGAAGAGGGACTCGCTCAACTGTTGTGTGGGGGCGGTGAAGACAAACCGACCGCCGCTCTCCAGGACGCGATATGCTTCAGCGACAGCCTCGTGAGTGCGAGGGATGTGCTCCAGTACGCTTACGCTCAAGACGGTGGCGAAGCTCCCGCTTGCGAAAGGAAGCTGACAGGCATCGCCCAGCACCAGCGCCTTGTAGAGTTGTCCCTGCTGCGCGCGTCGTAGATCGGGCCGGCGAATATCCAGACCGACGTCCGGGAGATCGTCGAAGAACACGCTGGTGAATTCTCCGAAGCCGCTCCCAAGATCCAGGATCGGACGCGGCAGCTCCACTGTGGCGATATGCTTAGCTTCTATCGCTCGCCAGAGCGCCAGGGCTGCCGGCGCGATGCGCAGGTATCTTCGTAGGTATTCCCTACCGACAAGATCGGGCTCACCGCCCTCGGCTCGGGGATCCCGGCCCACACTTGTGCCGGTCAGGGAGGTACCAGAGGAGAAGGGATCCCGGTGCACTCTGCCGACTCTTACGCTTGCCTGCGCCTTCGCCAGATGACGCCGCTCTCCCACAGCCAGTTCCATGCGAAGGCCGCTGTTACCCCAATGGGGGTAGCGATGTAGTGGGGCAAGCCCGCCTCCGGTGTCAGGATGTTCACTGTTACCGTCAGGATGCCCAGGGTCGAAACGAGTGACTTGGCCTGATACTGCACGAATTTCACCCATTTCGGCGTGTCAGCGGTTGGCCAGTCCGTGAAGACCCACAGGTCGCGAGCGAAGAAGCCGCCCGTTATGGACACCTCTGCCGCCAGAATGGTTCCTATGAGCAATCGGAGGTCGCTATGGGTGAACAGGCCCAGGTGCAGGCTGCTGTGCTTGTCCGGCATGAAGGGGAGAGACAAATCGTATGCCACGAACAGGGTGGCCGTGTACAGGAGGTAGCCGAGCAGACCGACCAGCATGAACTTCAGCAGCGTCCTGTAGGCTCGTGCCTGCCCCGCGGCGAAGCCCCAAACTGCGTTCAGGCGGAGCGCTTGGGCCGTCTTAGCTGCAGCTACTTGTCCGTTGTCCATTCAGATATCTGGGAGTGTCTGGCCGCCGGAGACTGCGGTCGGCAAGGGAGCACCTGACCATTCCGCCTGAGGCCTGATGACCAGGGCGCGTCTGTCGGGGCGCTTGAAACAGTCCCGATCTTACCTTGGCTGGCAGGAACCCGGGGATCGGCAGGTTGCAGAGCAGGAACAAGGCGAACCGATTGACCACAGCGGATCCCGCCGGCGATGCGGGACCTGATCAGGGTGGCGGGTGGATGCAAATGGCCGATGGCGGCTGCTGTTGCTCTTAAGAGGTGCTGATCTTGCTGTCTCATCAGTTCGGGCGGCATGGCTGTGCTCTTGCGGAAGAGTGCCGATATTATACTATGGCTGTTTTCCTGCCACCAAGGACGAATCGTAGGTGCCGAGATACGGGACCTGGCTGGCAACTGCGTTTACACCGAATTCTCACCTTCTCTTGTCCGCCCGCCGCTTGAGCCGCTGGTGCACCCTGGTCCGCTCAGTGGCGCATCAGGGCTTCTGACGGGTTTCTGTGCTTGTGAAATCTGAACCGGGGCTAGCTTCCCAGAGGGCTCGGTCTCACAGACACTGCGAACGAGAGATTCCATAAAGGTCATGGTTGAACCACGCCTGAGCGGGCTTGTGCAGGGACTCAGCCGAGATCCACCGATGGGAGTGTGGGTGACGCGTCAAGCCCAACATGAGA
>CAYFYG010000354.1:0-3827 GCA_964347225.1 uncultured Dehalococcoidia bacterium
GCCGCGCCTCTATCCCCGCCTCCGCCAGCGCCGACAGCGCCCTCCCGCAGTCCTCCTCCGCCACCGCCATGAGGAGCGCACCCGAGGCGAGCAGCGCCAGCGCCTCCAGCGACGCAGCGCCGCAGATCGCCTCTGTCTCCGGCAGCACGGTGATCTCCCCCTCCTGCACGGCCACCCCAAGTCCGGACGCCTCCGCCAACTCGTAGAGAGCCGTGGCCAGGCCGCCTTCCGTGGGGTCGTGCATGGCGTGCACGCTGCCCCCGCTGCCTCGGAGCGCCTCGCAGACCGTCAGCGCCTCTCGCACCACACTTATTCCCGGCTCGAAGATGTAGTTCTGAGCGCGCTCCATGACCGGCTGCGGCACCCCCAGGCGCTCCAGCCGCTCGCCCCCTTCGCGAGCCAGCACCGCCGTTCCCTCGATGGCGATCCCTTTGCTGAGGATGACGGCGTCCCCTTCCCTGGCCCCCGAGGGCTGCACCAGCGCCTCCCGTTCCACCTCCCCCAGCATCGCTCCCACCACAATGGGCCGCTCCAGGCCGTAGGTTATCTCCGTGTGGCCCCCTACCAACTCGATCCCCAATCCTTGGCAGGCCTCCACCACCTGTCCGAATACCTGCTCGGCCTGCTTCTGGGAGGCTCCCTGCGGCAGGAGGACGGTCGCCAGGAACCAGGCTGGCCGCGCCCCCATGCACGCGATGTCGTTAGCGTTGACATGCACGGCGTACCATCCGATGTGGTCGCTGGCGAAGGTGACCGGGTCGCTCTTTGCCACCAGCAGCCGCTCGGCGCCGACGTTGATGACCGCCGCGTCGCGCCCGATGCCGGGGCCCAGAAGGACCCGCGGGTCCCGTCGCGGGATCCTCGCCAGGAGCCGGGCCAGGAGTTCGTTGGGCAGCTTGCCTACGTCCACCTCGCTCGCATCATTGGTCGTGGCGTCTTCCGTGTCAACCGTCGTTGGCTCAGGGTGCGCCACCAGATATACTGGGCCTTGCAGGCAGGGTTGGAGGGCAGGTCAGATCTGTTCGGGATAGAAGACGGGCTGCTGGACGCGGCTGAATACCTGTACGACGCCATCGGGTGGCCGGGCGTCATCTTCTTGATGGCCGTGGAGAGCGCGGCCATCCCCTTCCCCAGCGAGATCATCATGCCCCTGGCCGGCTGGTTCTTGATAGAGGACCGCGGCCTGGGAATCGAGTGGCTGTTCCTGGCCGCCTTCTACGGTGCTCTGGGCAACACCATCGGCTCCCTGGTGGCCTACTTCGCGGGTGCGTGGGGCGGGCGGCCCTTTCTCAACCGCTACGGTCGCTTCGTCTTCATCAGCCAGCGCGAGCTGGACTGGGCCGACCGCTGGTTTGCGCGCTACGGCGAGCCGGCGGTCTTCGTCAGCCGCCTGCTGCCGGTCATTCGCACCTTCATCAGCGTACCCGCTGGCGTTGCCCGCATGAACATCTGGCGTTTCACTCTGCTGACCTTCGCTGGCTCTTACCCCTGGTCCCTCGGCCTGGCTTGGGGCGGCTTCGCCCTTGGCGACAACTGGGAAGACCTGATCGACTGGTTCCGGCCGGTAACGACGCCCATTGCCATCGTTGTTCTTCTGCTCATCGCCTACTACTTGTACCGGCGCATCCGGGAGGCGCTCCGCGGCGAGCCTGCCGCCCTCCCGGGCGACGATGAGCCGTGAGCGAGGAGATAGCGGCGCGTTAGCCCAGTCCCGTTTCCGGCGTTTTGATTGATATGCGGCTGCGAATCGAAAGGCGGAGGTGGTGGGAGGGGCTCGTCGTCGGGGCGCTCCTGGCGGCTCTCCTCGCTGCCTGTGGCGGAGACGGCGCCGACGGCACACCCACGCCTTCTGGGGCACCTTCGACCGTCATCCCTGTTTCCTCAGGCACGGCCACGGTGACTCCCGTGCCGCCGCCGGAGCCCACCTCCTACCGCTTTCTGTACAGCGAGTTCGGCATGGACGAGGATACCATCTGGAGTATCGATCCGGCTGATCCGTCCGACCGCGTGGAAGTGGCGAGGGTACCGCACAAGCCCGGCTCGGCTGTGGTGCCCGCTCTGTCACCCGATGGCAAGAAGGTCGCCTACAACGTCATGCCGGAGCTGGGTCTTGATGAGACCAGGGACGCTGAGACCTACATCCTGGACTTGGAGTCGGACGAGACGACCCTGGTGGCCCAAGGGGTGGATCTGATGACCGTGCCCCGCTGGGCTCCGGACGGTGGCCTCCTCTTCCTCCGGCGCAACCTTGAGGAGGACGTGACCGTTATTCTGGTCCAGCTCTTTGAGCCTGACGATGAGGACGAGGATGAGCAACCGCAAGGGCAAGAGGACGAGGACAAACCGCCGCCCATACGCACTGTGCTCCGCCAGCATGTGAGCGACGTCCTGGTCTATGTACCCTTGGGTTTCGACGTTGAGGAAGCGACGATGTACTTCATCCAGGTGCAGGGCGGAACTGAGAGGGGCACGTACCTGGGCCGCTACGCCCCCGCCACGGGCGAGGCCGTGGCCACCGCCACCGCCCAGGTCACCGCTACCGCTGAGGCCCTGGCCACCGCCACAGGCGGCACCCCTACGCCCACTCCTACTCCTACCCCTACTCCCACCCCTACGCCGGGGGCCAGCCCCACTCCCACGCCCAGGCCTGTCCTCACCGGTTCCGTCTTCCTCTTCCTCAGCGACCAAACAGCGCACGACTACTCCCTTTCTCCTGACTCCTCACGCCTGGCCTTCCTGGTCCCCAGCCTGGTGCAAGGAGAGTTCGTGTTTCGCACTCACGTCGCCGACATCGAGACGGAGCAGGTCTCGCCGCTCACCGCTGAGGGACTGCCTGCCGGCCAGCATCTGCGCCCCCTCTGGCACCCCGATGGTGACAAGGTGAGTGTGGGGCATCTCCCCGCTGGCCCCGATGCGGGTCACGTCGCCCTCGTACCGCTCGACGGCGGCGAGGTTACCTTCCTTCCGCCTCCCGACAAGGGCTTCGATATCCCCCTGAGCTGGTCCCCGGACGCAAAGTTCCTGGCGGTGAAATCGTTCCCCGGGCAGTCCCTGGCCAACTCCGGTGCGGAGCGCGTCGTCTTCGTCGCGCAGGGCGGGCAGCGGCTGCCAGCGCCGGAAGGGGCTGAGGTTCGGCCGGTCGGCTGGCTGGAGGCGGAGTGATCCCGGAGCGAGACCAGGACTGGCTTGTGGTATACTCGCAACGGAGGCATAAATGATAAAACGAGTAGTCAATGCCGTGCGTCGCAACCACGCTCTGGAGCACGCCACCATAAGCGTCCTTCTCAGCCAACGCGGCCCTCACACCAGGGTCCTGGGCCGGGCGGCCCCCGACGGCTTCTACATCTACGGCGATGTCCCTACTGAGGCCCTTCACGAGTTTGCCCGCGAGGGGCTGGCCCGGCTTCAGCGCGGCGAGTCGCACCTGGCCGTGTCACCCCTGTGCGGCACCAACCTGGCCGTCGCTGGCATCTTGGCCGGCCTCGCCTCTCTGTCTGCCGTGGGCCGCCGCAGTCGGCTGGAGGGGCTCCCCGGCGCCCTCGTGGCAGCGGTGCTGGCCGTCATCGCTGCCCAGCCCCTCGGCCGGCTCGTCCAGAAGCACCTCACCACGTCGCCGGAACTGGACGGCGTGCGCATCGTCTCCGTGGAGCCGATGGGAAGACGTTTCCCTCGCCTGCACAAGGTGCGCACGGCGCCCGTACACGGTTGACTTGACCGGCTGCCCGCCGCGGCCCAGAATCACCTTGATGCCCCCGTAGCTCAACGGACAGAGCGGCTGCCTTCTAAGCAGCGGGTTGCAGGTTCGAGTCCTGCCGGGGGCACCAGTT
>CAYFYG010000355.1:0-1877 GCA_964347225.1 uncultured Dehalococcoidia bacterium
GACCCGATTCGGGAGGGAGACCCCGGCGGGCTGTAGGTGAGGGGCGGTGCGGCTATCGCTTCAGCTCCGTCTCCACGGCCGTCGAATGATCTCCCAGAGGAGCCGACCGCGGAGGCCGATCCAGACGCGGGCCAGGCGTTGCCTGTCCGTCGCATCGACATCGCTGCGCCCGAATCTGGACCGGTTGTAGGCCTGCGCGAGCAGGTCGACATCGCCGACGCCTCGCACCCGATGGGCCAGGAGGCCTGCGAACTCGGTCGGGGTGTGGCCCGGCCGCGGCGGGTGCCCCGCCCAGGAGGCGACGCGCACCGTCTTCTCCCACAACTGCTGGGGGTAGGGCAACCCGGCCACGGAGTGCCGCCAGCCCAGGGCAGCACTGCCTATCACGGCAACCGCGAAAGCGGCCACCGCCAAAGCGATCCACGGCCATAGTGCGTAGCCGGGCCCGGAGCCACCAGACGTCGAGCTGCCGCCGAGGGCCGCGTCATCCCCGGAGTCAACAGGGAAGAGGGTGCCACCGAAGTCGGTCAGGTCTGCCAGGTCCTCGAAGTCATCCGGCGATGCAGGGATTTCGTCGGAGCCCTCCAGGGGACGCAGGCCGGCAGGGCGGTCCGGCGAGGGGTTGAACTCCACCCAGCCGTGACCGGGGAAGTAGACCTCGACCCAGGCATAGGCGTCCTGGCTCTCCACGCTGTAGACGGAGGAATCCTCGTCGAAGTCCCCGCGGTCGACGACGAAGCCGACGGCTAGGCGAGAGGGGATGTTGAGGTGGCGGAGCATCACTACCATAGCTGAGGCATGATAGTCGAAGTAGCCGCGGCGGGCGTCGAAGAGGAAGTAGTCCACGGTGTCCTCGCCCGGAGGGGTGTCGCGGATGGCGTAATCGACGGGGTATTGACGCAGGTATGCCTCGATGGCTTTGGCCCGATCGTAGTGGGTGGGCTCCCGCCGGGCGATGTCCCAAGCCAGTCCAGATACGCGATCGGGCATGCTCGGCAGTTGCAGGTAGGGCTCGAGGATCCAGCTCGGATACTGTGACGACGCTGCCCGCAGTTCCGTCGGCGTGACGTCGTCCACGAATCCCGCGACGTTGTAGGACTCGCCCTCCCGGAGTCTGTCCTTGGGGCTCACGACCGAGAAGTCCGGGAGCTGAAATGAAGGGACGACGCCCACCTGCAGGACACGATTGCCATCGCCGCGGCGCACGTACAGCCCGGTCCAGCCGGGAGGCGTGAGCTCGAGTACCTCCTCGTCGCTGAGGGAGGCACCCCCGTCCTCCGGGACGCGGACCGTCGAGCCGCCCATGGCCGACGCCGGATCCTGGACGGCCTCGGCGCGCAACTCCGTTGCAGACCCTTCGGACAGCTCGGCCCGGACCGGCACGTCAGCGAAGAGGAGCTGGCCGGGAGTGAATAGCACGCTGCCGACAACGCTCTTGGCCTCCACCGTGACCGCGATGGGGACGATGCGGCCGCGGGAAGCGTAGTCGCCCAGCCTCTGCGCGGCATCCAGGACCGGCGGCAGGTCCACCTCTTGGCGCGGGCCGGCCTTCCAGCCGCCCGAAGCGTACTCATCATAGACAGCGCCGCGGAGGATGATGGGGCCCTCGACGGAGGGGTCACCAACCTTGACCGAAAGGAGCTCGCGTTCGCTGAGGTCTATGGAACCCTGGAATGGGAGGATAGCAGCGAAGTCGTGAATGGGGGCTGTTTTCTTGACGTGGAGGGGCCCGGCCAGGCGAACGAAGTGAACGGCCAAGCCCTCCAGGCGCTGGACGAGGGCATCCGCTGGGCCAGGCGTAGGGAAGGGCCCCACCGGGGCTATCCAGGCTACGGTCACAAGGAACAAGGCCGCCCACATAGTGAAGTGAAGGAAGG
>CAYFYG010000356.1:0-3898 GCA_964347225.1 uncultured Dehalococcoidia bacterium
CCAGCCAGGGCCAGGTGGCGGAGTTGTCGCTGGATCATCGATAGGATGTAGGAGGCGCTGCTCTGCTGGCGAAACATCTGCCTCAGGAGCTTGACAGCCGCCGCCGAGCGTCCCTCTACGATGGCGTCAACGAGGGGGAACACGGAGGTCTCACGGACAGCGGAGACGAGAGCGCGCACGTCCTCCTCGCTCACGGTGCGGCCGGCGGCGTAGAGCGACAGCTTCTCGAGCTCGCCAGCGAGGGCCCAGAGGTCGTTCCCCACGAAGTCGGCCATGAGGCGAGCGGCACGGGGGGCCAGCGTCAGCCCGAGAGAGCGAGCGCGGGACTGGATCCAGCCGGGGACGCTGCCTTGGGCCAGGGGGCGGAACTCGCGGATATCGCCCTTTCCCTTAAGGGCGACCAGCAGCGGGTTGCCTGCCTGAACGTCGCCGTCAACCAGCAGGAGGTGACTGGACGGCGGCATGCGGTCCACGTAGTCGGCGAGGGGGAGCCAGGCGGCCGTGTCAGCCGACGGCTCTTTGGCGCGGCGGCGTCCGCGGCCGGTGCCTGCCAGCCGTGCCAGGAGCCCTTCTACGATCACGAGCCGACAGGCAGCGAGAAACGGCACCGTATCACAGGCGGCCGTGACCTCCGCCAGGCTGGTCTTGCGCCCGTCCAGGACGACGGTGTTGGAGGCGAGCATGCCATCGTCGTCCAGGGAGGATCGCAGTTGGTCCAGCCTTTCGCGGAGGGAGAAGGGGTCTTTGCCGAAAAAGACGTGCAGCATGGGGCTCGGCCCCAGAATAGCACAGGCGGGGCCGCTATCAAGAGGGCCGTGTTCTTGGCAGGCGGCGTCAGCGTCGGCTCGGCAGGCCCCATGAGCAGTCATCAGATGGGAAATCGCTGCAGGAAATTGACATCCCCCAAGGTGCGGGGCACAATCGCGGCGTGACGGGGCGCCGGCACGAGGCCAAGCGGCTTGTCAGACTGCGGACAAGGGGGAAGGGGGTCGTTTTCCTGCCTTGAGGGGCCACATGGCGATGGTCGGACAGTTACCACCGCAACGGCTCAGGTGGGTGCTTCTGCCGGTGATCTTCGGGGTGCTGGCCCTGGTCGTTGGCTGCGGCGGGTCTGAGGACCCGGAAGAGCCGCCCAGCTCCAGTCCTCTGGTCAGGGCGCTGGAGAGGCTTCCTCAGGATTTCAAGGAGAAGGGAGTGTGGTTCGGCGATGCGGGCCGCGCTCTGGCGATAGCGGGCTGGCCTGGGCCTCTGGGAGAGGAGGAGCTGCAGGCCCTGGAGAGGAGCGAACGCGAGGCCTATCTGTGGGCTACAGGTGGGATCGTGCTGGACATTACGATAGCGGCCCGCCCCCAGGAGGAGTGGGAAGACACGTTCGGCTTCAACCTGTCGGACATCACACTATCGGTCAGGACGGGGGAATACTCCACCTATCCTCATGGGGTCGCTCTCCTGGAGGGGACGTTCGAGAGTGACATCATACGGCAGCGGCTGCAGGACTTGGGATACAAGGAAGAATCGGCCGCTGGGCGGACCTATTACACTATCCGCGGTGACCGCGAGATGGACTACGACGACCCGGGGAGCCGTCTGGCGATGAACCAAATGAACCGCGTCTTCGTGGAAGACGGGGTGCTCATCAGGGCGGGGGCAACCGACGAGATGGTCGGTATCCTGGAAGCGTGGGCCGGTCACACCCCATCTCTCGCCGGTGACGCGGCATTTGCCAGCCTAGCGGCAGCGCTGGGAGACCCTGTATCCGCTGTGCTGCTGACGTCGACGGCGGTCCTGGAATCGGAGTGGCTGGAGCCGCCTCCCGAGTACCGAAAGCAGCCGGGCTGGGGCGTGCTCCACGAGTGGGACGCTCTTGGCGTGGGATACGAGATGACGGAAGATGGCGGACGGTCGTTCGTCTTCTCTCTCTTCTATGCCGATCCGGACGCGGCCGCAAGCGATGGGGACGAGCTGGTGCGGCGTATGGAGGGTTACGAAACCGCCATCCAGTCCCGCGAGTCTCCCACGTATCCCATCGCCGAGTCATGCGAATCGCTCTCGTGGAGCCAGGCTGAGGCCGAAGGCGGTTCGACGCTGACCGTGCGTTGTACCTTGAAGGCCGACACGTCGGGTTTGCGGTGGATAGAGCTGGTAGAGGTACGGGACCTAGGCTTTCTTCCGCCGAACTAGAGGCAGCCGCCCGACTGATGACGCCGGCGGGGGAAGGCGATGCTCGCCCGGTCGGCGGTCTGCACGTAGTGGATGCGAGGTTCCGTCCGGGACTGCCCCTCCAGGAAGAGCAAGCCGGCCGCTGCATTGTGGGTGTCACGCGGGGCGCGGGGTGTCCTTGCCAAAGAGGCCGACGGTACGAGGGCCATCACCGTCCCCTCTCACTGCTGAGCCGTTGTACTTGGCACTGATGCCGTAGAAGTCGGGCCTCAGGCGCTCCCCTGCGGGGAACCAGGGCGAGGCGGAAGGGGATCGGCGCTGTCGGCGGGCACCGGTTGTGGGCGGGGATCGGCGGGAAGGGGCAAGCGCGCGGCGAGGGAGAACAGGGCGAACGATGCCGCGAAGGCAGCGAGGAACATCACCAAGACCCAGTCATAGGAGCCAGTGGAATCGAAGATGGCACCGGCGACGGCCGGGCCAACAGTGAAGCCGATCGTCTCGACGACGATGATAAGGGCACCGAGAATCGCCCCGAAGTGGGCCAGCCCGAAGGAGCGGCTCACCAGTAAGGGCTCCAGCAATGGGCCGCCACCACTGCCCACAATCCAGAGCACGACAAATACGGCGATGCCAGCGGTTCCGGAGTCCAGAATGAGAGCCGTCATGCCGGCCATGAGGAAGGCGAGCAGTCCCATCGCCGCATTCTCGATGCGCCGGACGTGGTCAGCGAGCAGGCCAAACGCCAGTCGCGTCAGCATGCCGACGCCAGCCGCGACGGACACGAGAGCCGCCGCTACGCTACGGGAAACGCCTACCGACTCATAGAAGGGCACCATGTGCACCAGCCAGCCAAAACTTCCGTAGAAAAACAGCGTCACCGCAAGGGCCAGCACCCAGAAGAGGGGGGTGCTGAGGGCCTGTCCCAGCGTCAGGCCTGTCAGGGCGCCGATGTCATGCGGTTCATCCTTGGTCAGCACTCCCCCGTCGGGGACGGCGCCTACATCGACCGGGTTGTTCCGGACCAACAGGAGGCCGATGGGCACGAACACTCCCACGATGGCGATGCCGGAGAAGATGAAGGCTCCGTTCCAGCCAATCTGATCGATGACAAGTCGCATCAGAGGCACGACAACTAAGCCACCCAGTGAGAACCCTATGCCTAAGATGCCCAGAGCGATGCCGCGCCGGCGATAGAACCAGCGGGAGAGCAGTGCCTGAAAAGGGATGAAGAACATCATCTGCCGGGAGAGGGCGTTGAGCGAGTTGTAGGCGTACCACTGCCCGAGCTCCGTGGTGGTGGCGAGAAGGATGTAGGTGACGGCGGTCAGGGTCGCGCCCACGATGATCGCCAACCTCGGACCGCGGGCGTCGATCCACCTGCCGATGAACGGCCCCGCCAGGCCCCCAGTTAGCAGCGAAGCCGAAAAGCCGAGCGACACCTCCGCACGGGACCAGCCGAACTGGTCCTCCAGTGGGCTGATGTACAGCCCGAAGGACCAGATGGAAACCCCGCTGCCGAGCGCCATCGCGACCACGGATCCGGCCAGCAACCACCAGCCGTAGAAGACATCCCGGCGACCGGTGATGATCGAGGTGATTCTTCGCACGTTCGATGTACAGAGTGAGATGGGGCGTTGTGACCGAGCAGGAGCGCAGAACGCCCGCCGACCGGGCTGGCCTCATTATAGCGACGCAACTGGGCCGGTAAACGTCGCCGCTCGGAGGGAGCGGCCCCGGA
>CAYFYG010000357.1:0-2027 GCA_964347225.1 uncultured Dehalococcoidia bacterium
GACAGCAGCTCCTCCTTCTCCTCCGGGAACTTGTAGCCCTCCCAGTCCATTCGCAGGAAGGGGGGATTGGAGAAGTGGTCGAAGCAGAGGCGACCGGTGATCTCCAGGCGCTCCACCAGAGCCCTTATCTCGCGGGTCAAGTCCAGCATCGACATGGCCTGGAACGTGCCCGCCTCATACTCCTGGCAGAGGGGCGTGCCGGGGGCCAGAATGAGAGACCTGACCCTCGTGTAGTGCGGGTCGATGGCGTTGAGGACGCGGGCGGTGCCCTCCACGTGCTGCTGTGAGCCCTCGCGGCCACCCAGGCCCGGCATCACGTACTCGGACAGCTCGAAGCCGGCCTCCTTGACCCTGAGCCCGGCGGTGATCATCTGTTCGGAGTTGGCCCCCTTCTTCACGTGCTCCAAGACGCCGTCGTCGCCGCTCTCCAGCCCCAGGTGGAGGCGGTTCAGCCCCGCCTGCCTCAGATCGCGGAGCTCGTTGAGCCCCTTGGCCAGGACTGTCTTGGCCCGGCCGTACGATGTCACCCGCTCCAGGGACGGGAATGCTTCGAGCAGATGGGCCACGATCTGCACCAGGTCAGCGGTCTTGATGATGATGGCGTTGGAGTCGGCCAGGAAGGCGGTACTGGGCGCCACGACGTAGCCCTGGCGGCGAAGGTCGTCGCCCTCGGCCCGCATCTCGTCGATATCGCTCTTGACCTCCTCCGCCGACCGCATCAGTGCCTTTCGCGGCACGTCCTTGTAGGCCGAGCAAAAAGTGCAGTAATTCCAGGGACAGCCGCGCATGACCCTGATGAGCAGGGAATGGGCCTCGCTGGGCGGCCTCATCGGTGGGAGTTCGTAGGGCATGACAATCACTCAGCAGCGTACTTTGGGCTTCGCTACCATTCTACAGCGCCTCACCGCCGGGCTTCAGCCAAAGTGGCGTTCTGTGCGAGCCTCAACCTTGAGTTCTCTGGTGGCTTGCGTGCAGGCCTTCCGGCCGCTTCGAGTCTCCGGCTCCGACTAACCCTCGAGGTAGCGCTGGCTGTACCTCTTCGCCTGCTCGATCACCTGATCCACCTTGTCCGGGGCGCGCTCCAGCGTCCCATCCACGATCGTCACTGTGGGCCACCAGTGTCGCTCATCCGGCACCTGGCCGGAACCGGTTCTGCCCGCTTCGTGCACGCCGGTGCTGCCGCGGCTGGGATCCCCCCACATGAGATGACCGAACGTGCGGCAGTAGCGGGAGAAGATCTGATGCCACCGTGCTGTGGCCCCCACCTGCGAGACTGGGGTCACCGCTCCCAAGGCGTCGTACCAGCCCTCCCCGGCGACGAGCAGATCGGGAAAGCGCTCCTTGAGGCCGTCGCGCAGAGCGACGAGTCCCTCGTACACGGGATAGTTGGGGTCGTTCTCCCAGAAGTGATGGGTGTCGAAGAAGACGGCTGGCAGGCGATACTCCGCCACTAGGTCGCTCACCTGGCCCAGCAGGCGCTGCCGCCAGGCTGGCGCCCCGGGGTTGAGCCAGGCCTGCCAGCCCGGGTCGTTCGCCCGTGAGGTGTCCCAGTCGGGCTTGTTGCCGTGGAAGACAAGGCCCGCCGCCGACCGCAGCCTGGACGGCTCGCCCCAATGATCGAACCCGGGCAGACCACTGTTCGCACAGTTGGCACCGAACATCGGCATCAGGGCCACGCCTAGCCGCCGCGCCCCTTCCGCCAGCTCGCGAAATCCCTTCGCGCCGCCCAAGCCCGGCTCCGGGCGATAGTCCCCGTACTGCCAGTAGTAGCGGCCCTCCCAGCCGGGCAGGAACGCCAGCACCCGTCTTCCGTCGATCCGCTCGCAGACCCACTCCAGCGTTCGCAGTATGTCCTCGTACGTGTTGAACACGCGTCCCGTCCAGTGCATCCCGTGAACCGAAACAACGAGAGCGATCTCACGAGCCCAGGCCGGCACGTCCGGCCGGGTCTCCCACGGCTGCAAGCCGGTGGCCCGCTCCAGTTGGGCGAGGTGCTCCTCCACCACGGCTTCGGGGTCCGAGCAACG
>CAYFYG010000358.1:0-10834 GCA_964347225.1 uncultured Dehalococcoidia bacterium
GCAAGGGTCACGCTGGCGTGGAGATCGTTGGGGCAGGCGACGGTGACGGCGTCCACTAGGTCACCCTCCAGCATGTCTGTGTAGTCCACGAAGGCGTGGCGTATGCCGAAGGTCCGCGCGAACACCCAGACGTGCTCGGCGGTAGGGGAGGCGGCGGCCACGATCTCAGCGTCATGTACCTGCCGCAGGGCCTGGGCGTGCAGGCTGGCCACAAACCCCGAGCCGATGATCCCGATGCGGACTGTCATGGCGTCTTCGCCTCCTCGATGAAGTAACGCATGATCGGCCGGTCTTCCGTGCGTCGGAGCACCTCCACGAACCCCGCCCTGCGGAAGGTCGAGGCGATCCCCGTGTAGCCGGAATAGCCGGCCAGACTCTCCTTTGGCTCCACGGGATACGCTTCCACGATCTTCGCCCCTCGCTCCCGTGCGTAGTCGATCGCCGCTCCCAGCAGCTTTGTCATCAGTCCCCGGCGTCGGTACTGCTTGTCGACGACGAAGCAGACGACCGACCACACGGGCTGGTCGTCAACTCGCTTCAGCGTCCGGGAGTGATCCAGATGCGGGAACTTCTCGCGTGGCCCCAGTGATACCCAGCCTACCGGCTCCCCTCCGGCGTAGGCCAGGAGTCCGGGGACTTCGCCCGAATCGACGATGCCCTTCATCGCCTGCCGGTTGTGCTCACCGCTGTTGCGGTCGAAGTCCCTGCGACGCAGCCGGAACCACATGCACCAGCAACCGCCGTCGGCACCCTCCGGCCCGAACAGCGTTTCCAGGTCCCGCCAGCGGTCAGCGGTGACGGGGTGGAACTCCAGGTTGTGCTTGTGGATGGTCATGATGTGCCTCTGTAGTAGCGGTAGAAGCGGCGGACGGTCAGGAACGCAGCATAGGCGATACCGGCCAGGGTGCCGACAAAAAGGACGAGGCCGATAAGAAAGAATACAAGAAAGAACCCGATGGCAATCGCGTTCTGAACCGGCTCCTCCCTGATACCCTCAAGGATCTGGTCTGGTCCAGACTGTTTCGGGAGTTCGCTGATCTCTGGCGCCGGCTCGTCGGCGAATGTGGTGGGCTCTGCAACTTCGTATCTCTTGCCTTCCTCGTACGGAGCAGCCAGAATGAGGCGTCTGTCGGCGGTCAGCACTTGGATGCACTTGACTCCCTGGCTGCCGATCCCGGCGCCATATATGTCCTCATACAGGAGTGTCTCAAAGGGCTCCACGTGACGCTCCGGCAGGTAGTCAGCCCTGTTCCCTCGGACGAGCTGACAGTCACCCTCGAAGAGCGCTCGGGTTATCAACGGCTGGTCGGTGCCGTTCACTACGGTGTACTCTGCCACGGCGTCACACGCAGTCAAGATCAGCCCGGCGCTAAAAGCCAAGACCGGCAACGATACGAGCTTGATACGCATGCCTCATCTCTAAGACCCGTTACGGAACGCCTCCGTTACTTTCCCTATCGCCCGCGCCACGTCATCCAGATCCGCTGTGGCCAGTGTCGGGTGCACCAGGAGCGTGAACAGCTCCCCAGCCAGGCGCTCCGCTACATGGCAGGGCAGGCCGCCGTGGCCCAGGGCGCGGAACACGGGTTGCTCGGGCAGGGGCGTCGGATAGCGGCGCGAGATCGGCACTCCCTCGGCGGCCACCGCCAGCACAAGCTCCTCGATCCCCAGCGACAGGGCTCCCGGTCGCAGCCGGCAGATGTACTTGTAGTAGCTGTGCACCGCGTACGGCGCCACGTATGGCGTCTCTACCGCTCCAATCTCCCCCAGGCGCTCCGAGAGGTAGGCGGCGTTGTGGCGGCGCGCCTCCAGGTAATCGTCCAGCTGCCGGAGCTGCACCAGGCCGGTCGCCGCCTGCATGGAGGTCATCCGATAGTTGTAGCCCAGCTCTAGGTGATAGTAGGCGCGCTCTCCTTCCACGGGCCCCTCACCATGGTGGCGGATTCGCCGCATGCGTTCGGCCAGGGCGTCGTCGTTGGTGATGACGGCGCCGCCCTCGCCGCCGGTCGTCATGATCTTGTCCTCCCAGAAGCTGAAGCAGCCGAGTCGGCTGATGGTGCCCACCTTGTGCCCCTTGTACAGGGCGCCGTGGGCCTGGGCCGCGTCCTCGATGACGACGATGCCCCGCGGCTCCGCCAGGACCAGCAGCGCGTCCAAGTCCGCCGGGTGCCCGTTCAGGTGCACGGCCATGATGGCCCTTGTCTTGGGCGTGATGCGTTCCGCCACACTCTCCGGCGACAGGCAGTACGTCCTCGCATCCACGTCGGCGAAGATGGGGGTCGCCCCCTGGTGCAGCACCGGCGTGGCGGAAGAGATGAACGTGTGTGCTGGCACGACCACCTCGTCGCCGGGGCCGATGTCGAGGGCGGCCAGGGCAGTGTGGATGGCGGCGGTCCCGGAGCTGGTGGCGACGCAGTGACGAACGTCATGCCAGGCGGCGAACGCCTCCTCAAAGATGGCCACCGTGCCGCCGGTGAGCTGCGTCAGGTGGCCAGAGCGGAGTGCCTCCGCTACAGCTGCGACATCCTCCTGGCCCGGGGCGGGCCAGGGCGGGAACGCAGCGGTGCGAACCGGCGGGCCCCCATCCAGCGCGAGCTTGTCCGTCATCGGTGGCCGTATTATAGGCCAGGGCTTGGCGGGCCGCTACGTTCCGCCAGCGCCAACGCTTCCGCTATACTACCCAGGGTTTCGCCCGCATTCCGAGGAGGTACGCAGATGGACCTGGGAATCAAGGATCGTGTGGCAGTCGTGACCGGTGCTGGCCGCGGCATCGGTCGCCAGATCTGCCTGACGCTGGGCCAGGAGGGTGCCAAGGTGGGGGTCAACGATGTGTTCCAGGAGCGGGCCGACGCCGTGGCCAGAGAGATCACACAGGCGGGCGGACAGGCCCTCGGTGTGGTGGCCGATGTGACGGACATGGAAGCGGTGACCGCTATGGTGAGCCGAGTCGGCGGCGAGTGGGGCGCGGTGGACATCCTGGTGAACAACGCTGGCCTCCCCGTGACCGAAGGCTCCCAGGATGCCGCTGGTGGCCCGTTCTTCTCGCGGTCGGATCGCGCCCAGTGGGACCGCACCATGGGTCTCATCACCTACGGCGTGCTCAACTGCTCGCGGGCTGTGATCGAGGGGATGTCGGAGCGGTCCTGGGGACGGATCATCAGCATCGTCTCCGATGCCGGCCGGGTAGGGGAGCCCCGGCTCGCGGCCTACTCGCTGGCAAAAGCGGGAGTGGTGGGATTCAGTAAGGCGCTGGCCAAGGAGATGGGCCGCTACTGTGTGACCGTGAACTGCGTCTCGCCTGGCACCACGGAGACGGACGCTACTGCGGAATGGATTGAGGAGCAGGGGGAGAGGATCATGCGCCAGTATCCTCTGGCTAGGGGCCTCAATCGACTGGGGCAGCCCGCCGATATCGCGGACGCGGTGGCCTTCCTAGCTTCCCAGCGGGCGGAGTGGATCACGGGCCAGGTGTTGAGCGTGAATGGCGGCTATTCCATGCCTGATTAACCGAAAATTCGCCTTAACCATCGCTTAACCTGTAACGCTGCCGCAGATAGGGCCGTCGTAACTTATGTACTGTGTTTCTAGCATAGTCCGTTGACGTGACGGCCCACGGGGAAGCAATTCCATGAGCCTGTTTGCGGAACGCAACCGCAAGTGCATAGCGGAATTCGGCCTGTCCCTGGCGGCCACGGTGGTGATCGCGTCCCTGGTCGCGGCCGATGGCCGCATCCCCAGCGTGTTCACTACCCTGTTCTTCGCTCCCATCATCTTTTTGGCTTATCGCCATCCCCTGTCCTACTCCCTCGTGGTCGCGGTAATCGCCTCCCTGTCCACCAGCCCGGCTATGGGCGTCTTCGGCGTCCAGATGAACGATTCCGTCATGCCGGTGCTGTGGCTGGGCTGGCCAGCCGTCTATCTCTTCCTGGCCGTCACCCTGAACCAGTGGACGAACATCAAGAAGCAGCGCGACCAGCTGGATCAGACGGTCGAGCACCTACTGGAGGTGCAGGCGCACAATGACCGGCGTCAGCAGGAGTTGGAGACCCTGAGCGTTATCCACAGCACCATCATGGCTGGCAACGATGAGGCGGCTGTGCTGGGCGAGATCACCCGCCGGGTGGCCGAGCTCACAGGGGCCAAGCTCTGCAGCCTCGTGGTCGCCAGTCCTGGCAACGGTGAACAACCCTACGCCGCCTACGGTTTCGACAGGGACGACTTCACGCGCCTGTTCGGCAACGGTGCTCCCTACGGCGAAGGGGTGGCTGGCTGGTGTATCTTGCACCGCCGCATCGCCACCTCCAGCGACGTCCTCCAGGATCCCCGCTATGACGGCCTGCGCCAGTTCGCCCTGGCCACGGGCTACCGGGCCGCCGCCGCCGCGCCCTTGGAGTTCGATGAGGGCGTCACCGCGGCCGTCGTCATCTGCTACGAGGAGGAGCGCCAGTTCGCTCCCGAGGAACTGACCCGCCTGGAGCGACTGGCCCGCCAGACAGAGCTGGCCATCCGCAGCGTGCGTCAGCAGGAGAGCCTCTCCCATTTCGCCTTCGATACGGCGCTGGCGCTCACGGAGGCGATCGAGAGCCGCGATCCCTACACCGGGGGTCACTGCCATCGCCTCGCCGAACAGGCGGGCCGCACCGCTCGGCAGCTCGGCCTCCCCCGGCGCGAGATCGAGATCGTCCGCATGGGGGCGGCGCTGCACGATGTCGGCAAGATCATAGTGCCGGACCCCATCCTCAAGAAGCCGGGCAAGCTGACGCCCGACGAGTTTGTCATCGTCAAGCAGCACTGCTACAGCGGCGGCCAGATCTGCAAGCGGGTGCCCTTCCTGATGGACGTGTACCCTATCGTCTACCACCACCACGAGCGCTGGGACGGCCAGGGCTACCCTGATGGCCTCCGCGGCGACCGCATCCCCCAGGGTGCCCGCATCGTCGCCGTGGTCGACGCCTACGACTCCATGACCAGCGACCGCCCCTACCGGCAAGCGATGTCCCACCAAGAGGCGGCTCAGATCCTCAGGGACGGCGCCGGACACCAGTGGGACCCGACGGTGGTTCGCGTCTTCCTGGAAAAGGTGCAGGTGAAGGACGCCCCATCTGAGAGACAGCGGCTGCCGGAACCCGCCGCCTAGCCCCGGCGGCAGTGGCTGATGCCCTCCACACGCACGAGGTTCCCCTCGATGGTGGTGCGCGCCCCCGCCAGCGTCTCAGCCAGCCATAGGTTCGTTTCCAAGTGCTCGCTGATTCGCGGCACTGAGTACAGACTCTCGCCAGCTGCTAGGGCCGCGAACACCACCAACTGATCGGCCAGGTGGCGATCCACGCTGGCACCGCTGTCCAGATCGGTCAGAAGGGCGTGGGCCACCGCCCTCCCTATCGCCTCCGAGGTGCGTCGCGGTGCCCCCGCCCGGTCGGCCCCAAGCAAGCGGCCATCCTCCGTTTCGGCGACGACGGCCAGGGCGGCGCCCGCCTGCGGCGCAGTGGTGTCGTTGACGATATCGATCTCCGGCCGCAGCCCTCGCCGCGTCAGAAGGGCGGCGCATGACTCGGCCATGCGACGGCTGACCTGCCGCTCCTCCAGATGGGAGCTGAGGGCCACGCCGCGGGTCGCCTTCACCCGCGCCCGAGCCTGCGGCAGCACCAGCGGCGCGAGCGCTTCCCCCACAGGGCGCACTGCCACCTCGACGACTCCTCCCCCTGTGGGCACATAGCCTGGCCGCTCGATGTGCAGCGCGGCGCGGACGCCCATGAGGAACAGAGAGGGCAGGAGCACCCGCTGCATATGAAAGGCGGAGGGCGCGAAGTCCTGGAACAGCCCGCCCTGGATGCGGAGACGGCAGGGCGCGTCCGCAAAGCAGGCCGGGGGGAGCAGGCTCATCGCCATCATGGTGGTGGAGCCGGCGCTGCCGATGTCCCAGCGGTAGCTCCCGCCATGCAGGGCTCGGCCGGGGCGGAAGACCAGTGTCCGCGAGCCCACGCAGTCGCCTTCCAGGGAGCCGCCGCAGAGTTCGGCCAGGGCGCGCGCCGCCGCCAGGTGCTGGTGCCGCAGGCCCGGCTTCGGTCGCCGGGCGCGGATGTTCACCAGCCGTACCTCGCGCTCCAGGAGAGCGGCCAGGCTCAGGGCGACGCGGACGATGGTGCCGCTGCCCGACTTCTGGCTACCGTCGATCTCCAGCACGAGGTCACCTCTGCCACAGGGGGAGTTGGGCCTCGTCGCTGGCCTTCAGGTTCGTGCCGTGCATGCCCAGGAGGCGAAAGCGATCGCCGGGCCGGGCCGTCTTGTCCAGGAGCGCCCACGCTGCGGCAGCCAGAGCGTCGGCGCTGTTCACCCCCTCCGCCAGGCTGGACTGCCGGGTGATGGTGCGGAAATCGCTGTAGCGCAGCTTCAGCACCACCGTGCGGGCCTTCACTCCCTTTCCCGAAAGGCGTCGGGCCACGTCTTCGGCCACGCGACCGAGCACCTGCCGCAGCTCCGGGCCGTCCGTCAGGTCGCGGGGAAAGGTGGTCTCGGCACCGACCGACTTACGCTCGTGCTCGGTCTCCAGGGGCCGGTCGTCAAGGCCGTTGGCCATGTGATGGAACCACTCGCCGCGGACGCCAAAGCGGGTGGTGAGGGCCGCCAAGTCGGCCCGCGCCAGCTCGCCGATGGTGCGGATCCTCATCCTCGCCAGCACCTCCTCAGCCTTCGGTCCGACGCCCCACAGGGAGCGCGCCGGCATGGGGGCCAGGAACGACGCCTCCTCTCCCGGCGCCACCAGCACGAGGCCGTCCGGCTTCTCCCTATCTGATGCGATCTTGGCCACGGTCTTATTGCTCCCCACGCCGATGGACACCGTGAGCCCCGTCTCCTCCTTCACCCGCCTCTTGAGCTGGCGGGCCAGCCCGTACGGGCCACCGTGGGCGGCCACCTGCTGGCTCGCGTCGAGGAACGCCTCGTCCAGCGAGAGCGGCTCCACCAGCGGTGTGACGTCGCGGAAGATCGCCATCACCTGCCGCGACACCTCGGCGTAGCGGTCGAAGCGGGGCGACACGCGCACCGCCTGCGGGCAGAGGCGGAGGGCGCGGCTCATGGGCGTGGCGGAGCGGACGCCGAAGCGGCGCGCCTCGTAGGAGGCGGCAGCGACCACGCCGCGGGCCTCCGGGGGCCCGCCTACCACTACCGGCCTGCCCCGCAGCGCTGGATTGTCCATCTGCTCCACGGAGGCGTAGAAGGCGTCCAGATCGGCGTGCAGGATCGTGCGGTGCATGCCTTCATCATAGCGCTTCGTGGCTCTGCGGGTGATACACTGAAGACACCGTGGCAGTACGACGCACGCCTTCCCGTCGCCGATACAGCACTGGCGACGAACGACTCGACGCTAAGATAGCCGCGCTCGTGGACGCCGCCGGCGTCTCCGAAGACAGCGACCTGTTGACAGAGATGCTGGCCTCTTGCTTCCGTGTCGCCCGCGACCGCTCCCACCGGGGAGAGATGAAGCTGGTCAACACGGCGTTGAAGGAGTTTGCCTACGCCTTCAAGGTGTTCAGCCGGTACCTGGGCATTCGCAAGGTGAGCATCTTTGGCTCTTCCCACTCTAAACCCGAAGGCCCGGACTACGAGTGCGCTCGCCGCTTCGCCGCGACGATGGCGGAGCGGGGATGGATGGTGATCACCGGTGCGGGACCGGGGATCATGGAGGCCGGGCATGAGGGCGCTGGTGCCGAACGCAGCTTCGGAGCCAATATCCGCCTCCCCATGGAGGTAGAGCCCAACGTGGTCATCGAGAGTGACCCCAAGCTCATGAATTTCAAATACTTCTTCACTCGCAAGGTGACCTTCCTCAAGGAGTCCGATGCCTTCGCCCTTTTCCCGGGCGGATTTGGCACCATGGACGAGACCTTCGAGCTGCTGACCCTGATGCAGACCGGCAAGAGCGACCTGCACCCGGTGGTCCTGCTGGAGGCCAAAGGCGGGCGCTACTGGAGGGACTGGCGGCGCTTTATCGATGAGCACCTGGTTGGGCCCGGCCTAATCTCGTCGGACGACCTTGACCTGATCCACATCACTGACAGCGTCGAGTCCGCGGTCGCCGAGATCGAGGGCTTCTACCGCAACTACCACTCTCAGCGCTACGTGGACAACGTCCTCGTCCTCCGCCTGCAGCGGCTCCCCGATGAGCCGTCGCTGGCGCGCCTGTCGGAGCAGTTCGCCGACATCCTGCGCTCCGGCACCCTGAGGGTCGTGAAGGCGTTCCAGGAGGAGATTAGCGAGCACGACTTCCCGGAGCTGCCGCGCCTGGCCCTGGACTTCAATCAGCGCAGCCACGGCCGCCTGCGCGGCCTCATCGATGCCCTGAACGGGTTCTAGCCCCCTACCGCCCGTGAAACGTGGGCGGCCGCTTTTCTAGGAACGCCTTGATCGCCTCCCGGTTGTCCTCGGTCGTTCCGGTCATGACCATGTTCTCCGCCTCGGCGTCTAGGAGCGTGGGGTAGTCGGAGACCAGGCCCAGGTTCATGTTCTGCTTCATGCGCGCGAGGGCGATGGGCGGCCCCTTGGCCATCCGCTCGGCCAGGCCCCGGGTCTCGTCCGTGAGCTTGTCGTCGGGGACGACGCGATTCACTAGGCCGATGCGTTCGGCCTCACGGGCGTCGATGGGGTCGCCGGTGAAGTACAGTTCGCGGGCTTTCGCTGGGCCCACGAGTCGCTGCAGCATCCAGGTGCCGCCGTAGTCGCCGGAGAAACCGATGCGGACGAAGGCGGTGACGAAACGGGCGCTCTCACCGGCGATGCGGATGTCGCAGGCCAGAGCGATGCTCAGGCCCGCCCCTGCGGCGGGGCCGTTGACCATGGCGATGGTGGGCTTGGGCATCTCGTGCAGCAGCCGCGATGTCTCCTCGAGGCGGCGGAGGCGGGCCACCGGGTTCTCGTCCAGCGCCGTCTCTCCTGAGGCCATGCCCGCCACATCGCCGCCGGCACAGAAGCCGCGCCCGGCGCCGGTGACCACCACGCAGCGCACCTCCTGGTCGTCGGCCAGCCTCTCCATGATCGGCACCAACTCCTCCATCATCTGACCAGTGAGGGCGTTGAGCTTGTCGGGTCGGTTGAGGGTCAGGGTGGCGATGCGCTCGGATACATCGAGAAGAATCGGGTCAGAAGTCGTCGTCATGGGGGCATAGCCTCCTTCCTGAGTCGGCCCCCATGATATGGGAAACGATGGCCCTTGAAAAGGCATGGGGTTCACCGGTAGGCAGGTCTCGGCTGGGCTAGAGGTGTATAATGGCATCCCCGCGGGCCCGCCCAGGGCCGACCGGCCCCTAGGCAGAAGGAGGCTCTACATGCTCAGACGCGTTGATCGGATGCTCCTGGCGGTGCGCGACCGCGAGGCGGCGGCCGATACATTTCGCTCCATCCTGGGCGCTGAACGTGTGCGGGAGGACTCCAGCCGGCTGCTGGGAGCGAGGCGGACGGTGGTGCAGGCTGGCATCTCTGAGTTCGAGCTTCTGGAGCCCGCGGGCGACGGCCCGGTGCTGACGCACCTGGAGCACCGGGACGAGGGCATCCTGGCCGTGGGCTTCTCCGCTTCCGACGTCTCGGCCGTGGGCAGCCGCCTCTCCCAGCGGGGCGTGACCTACGCCGAGGAGAACGGGCGGTTGTGGATCGCCTCCGACCAGACGCTGGGGATGAACGTCGTCCTCTCGCCCGACGAGGAGCGGTCGCCGATGGGGCTGATCAAGTGCCTGTACGAAGTGACGAACATCGTGGACGACCATGAGCGGGCGGCGGCGTTCTACGCCGACGCCTTCGGGCTCGACCCGGCCAAGTTCTCGCCCATCCACAGCGATAGGTACGGCTACACGGGCCAACTGCTCCTGTTCAACCCGCCGCAGCAGCTCGATAGGATCGAACTGACCCAGATCACGGAGCCGTCGCTGGCCATGGGCCGCTTCGCCGCCAGGCGGGGTCAGAGCATCTACATGGGCTACGTGGAGACGGACGACGTGGCGGCGGTGCAGCGGCGGCTGGACGAGCGGGGAGCCCGCTACGCCGGCCGCTCGGACGATCCGAACCCGGAGGGGCTGTTCATCCACCCCACGGCGCTGCATGGGATGCTGATGGGGGTCTCCCGTACCAACTTGGCATGGTCCTGGTCCGGCCGCCCCGAGCTGGCCCAGCGTTAGCCGTCTTGGGGAGCGTCCCATGCCCCCGCGTGACATGCCATGGGGCCGGTCGTTACTCTTGTTGGAGTCGAAGCTCAGCCGTGAGGAGACGCTAACATGCCAGCTTACCGCTTCAAGCAGGTGGACGTATTCACCGGCCAGCCCTTCCTAGGGAACCCGGTCGCCGTCGTCCTCGATGCGGACGATATCGATCCGGCTCGGATGCAGAGTATCGCTTCCTGGGCCAACCTGTCGGAGACAACGTTTGTCCTGCGCCCGACTTCCGCGTCGGCGGACTACCGGCTACGAATTTTCACCCCGACGGGCGAGCTGCCATTTGCTGGCCACCCGACCGTCGGTTCAGCACATGCTGTCTTGGAGAGCACCATCGTGCCTTCCCAGTCCAGCAGCCTCCGACAAGAGTGTCTTGCGGGGGTGCTCCCCCTGACGGTGGAAGGGACCGGCCCCGATAGGCGTATCTTCGTGCGCGTTCCTGAGGCCAAGGTGCTGCGCGACCATGCCGAGGCGACACAGGCGCTCTCAGCCGCATTGGGAGCCCCCATCGTCACTCGGCCGGCGCCCGCGGCCATCGAGGTCGGACCCGCCTGGCTTGTAGCCCTCATGGAGGACGTGGATTCCGTTCGCCGTCTCGAGCCGGATATGGCTGCCTTGGCCACGCTCAGCAGGGAGTT
>CAYFYG010000359.1:0-2098 GCA_964347225.1 uncultured Dehalococcoidia bacterium
GCTCCATGAGCGCCCTCTCGCTGGTGCTGGGCCTCGCCGGGCTGGCAATCATCACCGGGAGCGGCGCCCTTGTGGCCGTGGCCGTGAGGCGCAGGCGCTAATATAGACCGAACCTGGCCTGAGGTTTCGGGGGATCTCCCCCACCGCCGCGCTCTCCAGCGCGGCGGTTCTATTCCGGGCGCCCCGTCCCTGGTCCGGGAGGCTCTCCGCGGGCGATGTTGCGCTAGGCGTAGAACGTGCTGGCGATGGCCCCGACGTAGGCCATGAGCTTCTCCGGCGGCACAGCGTAGGCCGGCGGTATCAGCCACAGGGAGTCGGCCACCTCCCACGCCGGCTCGATCTTCTTGCGCACCTCGTCCGGGGTGCCGCAGACCACGAACGTCTCCGCCATCTCGTCGGGCACGAGCGGGGCGGCGTTGCGGTAGCCGCCGCGCTGGGCGGCCTCCTGACAGCGGCGCGCCTCCTCGCGGAAGCCGTGGGCCGCGAAGTACTCCTCGTACTGGACGGCGCCGGAGTAGAAGGCGACGGTGGCGCGGGCGTCGTTCACCGCTTCGGCGCGGTCGTTGTTGGCGGCGACGAACAGGGCTATGTTGACCTCGACGTCGGAGCGCTGCTTGCCGCCGCGCTTCAGCCCCCGCTCCAAGGCCTCGGGCATCTTGGTGGTGGCCCAGGGGATCGACCAGATGGGGTGGCCCATCACCCCGTCGGCGATCTCGGCGGCGAGGCTGACCAGCGGGCCCCGCAGGGCGGCGATCCAGATGGGGATGTCCGTGCGCAGGGGCGGCGGCGGAGTCGTCCACTGGAGCCCGCTGAAATCGTGCTTGTGATAGACGCCCTCGTAGCGCTCTAGCTCTCCGGTGTGCGACTTGCTGAAGACCATACGGATGATCTCCACCACCTCCCGCATGTGCGCCAGCGGCTTGCCGTAGGGCATGCCGTAGATGTCCTCGCTCCAGGCGCGTACGCTGGAGCCGAGGCCGAGGGTGAAGCGGCCGCCACTGATGCGGTCCAGGTCCATGGCCGACAACGCCGTCTCGTAGGGGCTGCGGACGAAGGCGAGGGCGATGCCGGAGGCGAGGCGGACGCGGCTGGTGGCGGTGGCGGCGGCGGCCAGGGGTATGAAGGGCGTGCTGTAGACCTGCGCCGCGAACAGCCCCTCCAGTCCGGCGTCCTCCTGCATCTTCGCCTGGGCGGTGAGAACTGCGGCGGGCCCATCGGCGGTCGCGACTCCCCAGTAGCGACGCTTGTTGGCGATGGTCATGGCCGAACCTCCTTCCAGGCGGGCAACGTCCTGGCGGCAATATTCAAGGCGGGAGGCGGAGAAGTCAACCCCTGCCTGCCGGCAGGCAGGCTCGACAGCCCCGGCGCCGGATGCTACCCTGTCGGCGTTGTGGCCGACTTCGTCCTCGCACTCGACCAGGGCACGTCATCCTCCCGCGCCATCCTGCTCGACCGCGCGGGCACGGCCGTCGCCACCGCCCAGCAGCCGTTCGAGCAGGTCTACCCCCATCCCGGCTGGGTGGAGCACGACCCCGAGGCGATCTGGGAGTCCCAGATCGAGACCGCCCGCGAGGTGATGGCGCGCGCCAAGGTCGCCCCCGGCGACGTCGCCGCCATCGGCATCACCAACCAGCGGGAGACGGCCGTCGTCTGGGACGGGAGCGGCCGCCCTATCGCCAACGCCGTCGTCTGGCAGGACCGCCGCACGGCCCCCCTGTGCGACGACCTTCGCGCCCGCGGCCTCGAGCCCCTCTTCCGCCAGCGCACCGGCCTCCTGCTGGACCCCTACTTCTCCGGCACAAAGGTGAAGTGGTTGCTGGACAACATGCCTGACGCCCGCCAGCGGGCCCACCACGGCCACCTCATGTTCGGCACCGTGGACTCCTGGCTCATCTACCGCCTCACCGGCGTCCACACTACCGACTACACCAACGCCTCCCGCACCCTCATGTACGACATCTTCCAGCGGCGCTGGGACCCCGAACTGCTGGAGGCGCTCGACGTGCCGCCCTCGCTACTGCCGGACGTGCGGCCGTCATCCGGCGTCTTCGGCGAGACGTCCGCCCTGGACGGTGCCATTCCCGTTGCCGGCGTGGCC
>CAYFYG010000360.1:0-6970 GCA_964347225.1 uncultured Dehalococcoidia bacterium
ATCGATGTCGTGCTCGGCTCGCAGTTCCAGAGCCGCGTCCAGCGAACGGTGGATGGCGTAGCAGCACGGATATAGCTTGACCCCGATGCCGGAGGAAGTGATCTCGAACGGGTTCCCGAGCGCGGCAAGAGGCTCGAAGTCGACCTCTGCGCCGCCGCTCATCGCCCGCAGGAAGCCGCTCTCACCCTCCAGAGCACGAGGGTCAGCGGTGAAGCCACGTTGAGCCAGTTCCGCGGCGACCACGCCGTTTTGGGCGGCCCACCCGGCGTGCAGCGGCTTGGTCATCGTCCCGAAGTTCTGCTGGAGGCCGCTCGCCAGCGAGGCGGCGATGCCCAGCGCCATCTGCGTCCTCCTGAGGTCCAGCCCGAGCAGCCGCGCGCAGGCCGCCGCCGCACCCAGCGTGCCCAGGGTGGAGGTTGCGTGCCAGCCCAGAGCGTAGTGCGCCTCGCCGATGGCCCGGCCCAGTCGCGCCTCCACCTCAGACCCCAGCACGAAGGCGGTAAGCAGGTCGCGACCGCTGCAGCCCGCTTTCTCGCCCGCCGCCAGGACGGCGGGCAGCAGGGGCGCGCTGGGGTGCCCGCGCATCGGCAGGCTGACGTCGTCGTAGTCCAGAGCGTGGCCAGCGGTGCCATTCACCAGCGCGGCCTCGGCGGCCGGCGCTCGGAACTGCCGCCCCAGCACCGTCGCCTCTTCGCGGCCGCCCCGCTCACACACCCACTCCGCCACGACACAGGCGCTCTCCTCCCAGGACCCGGCAAGAGCCACGCCCAGCGTGTCCAGCAAGGCCCGCTTGGCCTGCACGATGGCCTCGTCCGGCACACTCTCCGCGGCGACGAAGCGGGC
This sequence comes from uncultured Dehalococcoidia bacterium, assembly GCA_964347225.1. GTDB lineage: Bacteria > Chloroflexota > Dehalococcoidia > SM23-28-2 > RBG-16-64-32 > DAOUMF01. The sequence goes on from CAYFYG010000360.1 coordinate 844, forward strand.
CAGGTGCTCGCTGACGTTCACGGCGATCATGTTAGCACAGGCGGAGAGCGGTTCCGGTCAGTGTCATCGGCTTGCTCTCCAGTTGGGCGACCAAGTACACTGACCAAGGTTGCCATGGACCTGAGAACTATCGTTCAGCCCAAGAAAAACCCCAAGATCCCCGACTTCCGTCCAGGGGATACGGTGCGCGTGATGGCGCGGGTCGTCGAGGGGGAGCGGGAGCGCCTGCAGGGGTTCGAGGGGGTGGTCATCCGCAAGCGGCGTGGGGGCATCAACTCCAGCTTTACGGTTCGCCGGGTGACCCACGGCATCGGCGTGGAGCGCACGTTTCTGCTGCATTCGCCGAGGCTGGAGAGCGTGCGGGTGGTGCGGGTGGGCCGCGTTCGCCGGACCAAGCTGTACTACCTCCGCAAGCGGGTGGGCAGGAAGGCCCGCGTCCGTGCCGGCTCCCGCGATCGCTTCGAAGAATTAGCGCGGCAGCTGGCTGAGGCTGAAGAGGAGCCGCCCCAGGAAGAGGCGGAGGCGGCGGCGGTGGAAGAGGCCGAGGCCGCGCAGGAGGTCGAGCCCGGAGAAGTGGAAACTGAAACGGAAGCGGCGCCCGAGGCAGAAGCGGAAGAGACAGTCGAGGCGGAGGGAGAAGAAGTGGCCGAGCGGGAAGCTGAAAGCGTCGCGCAACAAGAGGAGGAGGGCGCCGAGCCCGAGGAAGCCGCTGCGGAGCCCGCTGCTAAGGCGGAGGCCGAGACGGAGGAGGAAAAGCCCGCCGAGTAACAGCACGGACCAAGGATGCGAGCGCGCCGCCCTTTCGGGGCGGCTTTTTGTGTGCCGCTTTCCCTTTCCACTTGTGGCCGCCGCGGTGCTATAGTCGGCGCGGAGGTGCCGATGACCTACGCGGAGGTCGCGGTCAACGCTGGGGCGCCAATCCGCCAGACGTTCACCTATCGCATTCCCGACGGCATGCCGCTGAGCATCGGGCACGCGGTCTACATCCCCTTCGGGTCTCGGCGGCTCCAAGGCGTAGTGCTGGAGATCGGGGAGACGCCCGCCTTCCCCGATGCGCGCGACGTCGACGCCGTCATCGATCCTGAGCCGCTGCTGTCGCCCGAGCGGGCAGCGCTGGCCCGCCGCCTTAGTGACCACTACCTCGCACCTCTGTTCGATTGCGTATCACTGATGCTGCCGCCGGGGTTCAAGCGCCGGCCGCTGACCATGCTGCGGTCGCTGGTGTCGCTGGACGAGCTGCCTCAACTGGGGCTAACGGAAAGGCAACGGGCAGCGCTGACGCACCTAATCGTCCAAGGGCAGGCCGAGCAGGAAGAGCTGCGCAAGGAGCTGCGGCTGCGCAGCGTCAGCACCTTAGTGAGCGGACTGGTGCTGCGCGGTTTCATCGAGCGGAGCCACGAGCTGGCCCGGCCCCAGGTACGGCCCAAAGTGGTGCCCCATCTGCGGCTGCTGGCCTCCGCCACTCAGGCCCGTCGAAAGGCCCGGACACTGCGGCGCCACGGTGGGGCGTCGGCTTCGCGGAGAGCGATGGTGCTTCAGTTGTTGGCCGACGAGGGACCACTGCCGCTGGCCGAACTCCGGCCACAGGGGCTGACGGCGGCCGTCCTCCGGGACCTGCAACAGCAAGGCCTGGCGGTGCGGGAGGACGTCACGGTCGTGCGCGATCCGCTCGCGGGGCGCGTGTACCCCAAACGAGCCGCACCCGCCCTTACCGCAGAGCAGGAGGAGGCCTACCGGCGCGTCGCGGATGCGCTGCAGAGCGGGGGACAGCCCCGAACGTTCCTGCTGCACGGCGTCACCGGCAGCGGCAAGACGGAGGTATACCTCAAGGCGCTGGAGCGGACAGTGGCCCTGGGCAAGCGAGCCATCGTTCTGGTGCCGGAGATATCGCTGACGCCCCAGACTGTACGCCGGTTCGGGGAGCGCTTTCCGGGCCAGGTGGCGGTGATGCACAGCGGCCTGTCGCTGGGGGAGCACTTCGACATGTGGCACGAGGTGCGGGCCGGCCGCTATGCGGTGGTCATCGGGCCGCGAGGAGCCCTGTTCGCGCCGCAACCCGACCTGGGGCTCGTGGTGATCGATGAGGAGCACGAGTGGACATACAAGCAGCAGGAGGGCTCCCCGCGGTACCACACCAGGTTGGCCGCTGAGGAGCTGTGTCGCTTGACCGGCGCCGTTCTCGTCCTGGGATCGGCCACGCCGGACGTGGAGAGCCATTTCCGGTCCGCCTTCGGCGGATCCCATCGCCTCCTGGAACTGCGACAGCGTCTCCAGAGGACGGAATCGGGCGGCGTGGCGCCCAGCCCACTGCCCCAGGTGGAGGTAATGGATCTGCGCGAGGAGCTGAAGGCCGGCAACCGGAGCATCTTCAGCCGCTCCCTGACCGCCGCCATCGGCGGGGCGCTCTCGGCGGAGGAGCAGGTGATCCTGTTCCTCAACCGGCGCGGCACAGCGTCCTTCCTCCAATGCCGCGACTGCGGTCATGTGCCGAGCTGCACCTCCTGCTCGGTGTCCCTGACCCTCCACCAGCCGGAGAACCGGCTGGTCTGCCACTACTGCCGCCGCGCCCGGCCGGCGCCGCGGGCGTGTCCCCAGTGCGGCAGCCGCCGCATCCGTCAGTTGGGGCTGGGCACGGAGCGGGTGGAGGAGGAGGCACGTCGGGCCTTCCCGGCCGCCCGCACCCTCCGCTGGGACCGCGACGTCACCCGCGGCCGCGACGCCCACGAGCGGATCCTGGCCCGTTTCCTGGCTCACGAGGCGGACATCCTCATCGGCACGCAAATGGTGGCAAAGGGGCTGGACATGCCGCTGGTCACCCTGGTAGGGGTGATCTCGGCCGATACCGCCCTACGCTTCCCCGACTTCCGCTCCGGCGAACGCACCTTTCAGCTGCTGGAGCAGGTGGCGGGCCGGGCCGGGCGCGGACCCCGCGGCGGCCGGGTGATCATCCAGACCTACTCGCCGGAGCATTACGCGGTAGTGGCCGCGGCCCAGCACGACTACCACGCCCTGTACAGCCAGGAGGTGGAGTTCCGACAGCGGCTGGGATACCCACCGTTCGGGCGGCTGGCGCGGCTGGTGTTCGCCCACACCGGCGAGCAGTACGCCCAGGCGCAGGCAACGGCGATGGTTCGCTATCTCCGGGGAGAGCGCGACCAGCGCGGCCTGCCCAACCTGGACATCCTTGGCCCGGGGCCAGCGTTCGTGCCACGCCTGCGCGGCCGCTGGCGCTGGCAGGTGATTGTGCGCGGCGACAACCCCACCGAGCTGCTGGCAGACGTGGCCTTCCCTCGTGGCTGGACGGTGGACGTCGACCCCGTCTCGCTGCTGTAACGCGACGCTAGCGCTCAGATTCGCTAGAATTGGGTCGATCGCGTCTTGCTCACGGAGGTAACGAGTGGCCGTTCGCCCCATCCGCACGCTGAGTGACCCCGTGCTGCGCCAGAAGGCGAAGCGGGTCCCTTCCATCGATGGGTCCATCCACAAGCTTATCGATGACATGATCGATAGCATGCGCGCCGCCAACGGCGTGGGCCTAGCCGCCCCTCAGATCGGCGTCTCCCTGCGGGTCATCGTCATCGGCCTGCCGGAGGAAGAGCCGTTCGCCCTGATCAACCCAGAGATCGTCAAGCGCTCGGGGGAGCGGAAGGTGGAGGAGGGCTGCCTGTCGGTGCCGGGGTACCGCACGGAGAACCTGACGCGCTCGACCACCGTGGTGGCCAAGGGGCTCGATCCCTCCGGGCGTCGGGTGCGAGTCAAGGGTGAGAACAACCTGCTGGCCCAGGCGCTGGAGCACGAGATCGATCACGTCAACGGTGTGCTCTACATCGAGCACCTCGAGAACAAGCGCGACCTCATCAAGATCGAGCCGGTGGAGCCTCCCGGCGGGGGTGAGTCTCGTCGGAACGGCTAGCCGGACGGGAATGGCCGAACTGACTGTCGGCCCCGAGATCCGGGGCCTGCTGGCGCGGCTGGACGAGTTCTTCCGCCGCCGCGGAGTGGAGGCGTACGTCGCCGGCGGCTTCCTCCGGGATGCCCTGCTGGGTCGCGATATCCGCGACGTGGACCTTTCGATCGCCGGCGATCCCCTGGCGGTCGGCCCCGAACTTGCGGATGCCCTCGACGGCCGCTACTTCCCCCTGTCCCAGGAGCGGCGGATGGCGCGGGTGTTGCTGGCGGCACCGAAGGCGTACATCGACCTGCTGCCTCTGCGCGGCGACGTCGAGTCCGACTTGAGGGGGCGCGACTTCACCATCGACGCCATGGCCGCACCGCTGGGCCAGGCGGCCGCCGGAACAGCCACGCTCATCGATCCCACGGGAGGGCGAGACGACGTGCGCCGGCGGCTGGTGCGGGTCATCAGCGAGGAGGCGTTCCGGGCCGACCACCTACGGCCGCTGCGGGGCGCACGCCTGGCCGTCGAGCTGGACTTCGAGGTTGACCCCGATACGGCGGCGCTCATCCGCAGGCATGCCGGAAGTCTGGCACAGGCGGCGGTAGAGCGACAGCGGGACGAACTGATGCGCGTCCTGGCTACGCCCCGCGCCGGTCAGGGCCTGCGCCTGCTGGACGCCCTGGAGCTGCTGGAGCGGTTGCTGCCGGAGCTAATGGACAGCCGCGGCGTGGGGCAGCCCAAGGAGCACCACTGGGACGTGTTCGATCACTCGTTGGAGGCGGTCAGCAGACTGGACATCCTGCTGGCGGACGAGGAGCCTCGCGAGCGTCGCGGCCGGCGGCTGTGGCGGGAGCTTTGGGGGCAGCTCGCCTGGTGGGAGGAGGCCCGCCCCTACTTGCGAGAGGAAGTGCTGGCGGAGCGGCCCCGCTCGGCGGTGCTCAAGCTGGGCGGGCTCCTGCACGACATCGCTAAGCCGGAGACGAAGACGTTCGACGCCACCGGTCGCATGCGTTTCTTCGGCCATGCGGACCTTGGGGCGGAGAAGACGGGCCGGATCCTACGGCGGCTGCACTTCTCGGCACTGGAAGTGGCGCTGGTACAGACGATGGTGAAGGCGCACCTGCGTCCCGTCCAGATGGGGCAGCAGGGTCCGCCCACCCGGCGGGCGCTCTACCGCTACTTCCGTGACTGCGGCGACGCGGCCATCGACACCCTGTTCCTCTCACTGGCCGACCACCTGGCCACGGTGGGGCCACAGGTGAGCATGTCTGGCTGGCGCCATCATGTGGCGCTGGTAAACTATATACTCACGAAGCGGTTTCAAGAAGAGGAGGTAACTTCCCCTGCCAGACTGCTGGGCGGAGACGAACTAATGGCGGAGCTGAACCTCTCGCCGGGGCCTCTCATCGGACGTTTGCTGGAGACGGTGCGGGAGGCCCAAGCCGCGGGCGAGATATCGACGCGCGAAGAGGCACTGAAACTGGCCCGAGCGGCGCTGGCGGATGCTCAGGGGCATCGGGCCGCGGAGCGAGAATCATAGATGGCATTCTGGATCCTCGCCATAGCCTACCCGGCAGCGATAGCGCTGTTGTTCTACTTCGCCTTCTTGCGGCCGGTGCAGCAGGAGCGGGCCAGACGGCAGCGGGAGCTCGCTGAGCTCCAGGTCGGGGACGAGGTACTGACGCAGGGGGGCCTCATTGCCACGGTCAAGGAGATACGGGTACCGGAGGAGCGGGGACCTACGGAGGTGATCCTTGACCTGGGCGGGCTGGACGTGCGCGCTCACTCATCGGCGATAGCCCACAACCTGGGCCAGGCCGAGGCGGGCGCCGGAGAGCAGAGCGTAGTGGAACAGAACCAGAGGTAGCAGATGCGAAACAGAACGAACTGGATAGTTCTCGCCCTTGTGGTGGCCCTTACTGCCTTCTCAGTCATCGTGGTCTGGCCGGGGGCACCCAAGCGCTACCTGCCCGACTTCTTGCCGTGGCCGGAGGGCAGCGGCCTGGAGGTGGGCGGATTCGAGCGCAGGGAGATGCGGCTGGGCCTGGACCTCAAGGGCGGCAGCTACCTCTTGCTCGAAGCGGACGTTAGCCGCCTGCCGGCGGGCACGGACGTCGACGAGGCCATGGAGGGAGTCAGGGACATCTTGGAGCGGCGCGTAAACGCCTTCGGGGTGTCGGAGACGGAGGTCACTGTCGAGGGGAACAACCGGCTGGCCGTGCAGGTGCCGGG
>CAYFYG010000361.1:0-4349 GCA_964347225.1 uncultured Dehalococcoidia bacterium
CACCCTCGCTACCCGTACCGGGGTAAAAGGGATACTGGTGCGTCGAGAAGTAGAGAACGGTCGGATCATCGTAGAAAGCATCTTGAGTCCCATTTCCGTGATGGACATCCCAGTCCACAATAAGCACACGTGACAGCTTATATCTCTTCTGTATATACCGCGCCCCGATTGCGACGTTGTTGAACAGACAGAACCCCATCGCCTGGTTCGGGGTCGCATGGTGGCCCGGCGGCCGCACCAGACAGAAGGCTGAGGTGATCTCGTTGTCCAGCACGGCGTCCGTAGCCGCCAGCACGCCGCCTGCCGACCGCAGCGCGGCCTCATAAGAGCGCGACACCACATACGTATCGAGGTCCAGCCAGGCGCCTCCCGCCTCTGCCGCCCCCCGCACCCGCGCGATCAGCGCGCGGGAGTGGACCAACTCCAGGTCTGCCAGGGTGGCGTCTCGCGGCTTGATCTCCGCCAGCTCCCGCAGCACCCCGGACTCCTTCAGGTGAGAGACGATGGCCTGGAGGCGGGCTGGCTCCTCCGGGTGGCCGGGCGTCCCGTGCTCCAGGTAGAGCGGGTCGTAGACGTAGCCAACTGGGGGCATAGTGGCACGTATGTTATCAGAGAGGACTGTGGCAGTGCTAGAATCGAAATCGCCATGTACGTAATCGGCACCGCCGGCCACATCGACCACGGCAAGTCGGCCCTGGTCCAGGCCCTGACCGGCATCGACCCCGACCGCCTGCGCGAGGAGAAGGAGCGGGGTCGCACGATCGACCTGGGCTTCGCCTGGCTCACCCTGCCCAGCGGCGACGAAGTCAGCATCGTGGACGTGCCCGGCCACGAGCGGTTCATCAAGAATATGCTGGCCGGCGTCGGCGGCATCGACCTCGCGCTGCTGGTCATCGCCGCCGACGAGGGGGTGATGCCCCAGACGCGGGAGCACCTGGCGATCATCGACCTTCTGGGCATCCAGCACGGCGTCGTGGCCGTCACCAAGATCGACCTGGTAGAGCCGGAGTTTGCAGAACTGGTGGCCGCCGACGCCGAGGAGACGATGCGGGGCACCGCCCTGGAGAGCGCGCCTCTGCTCCTCTGCTCCGCGGTGACCCGGCAGGGACTGGACGACGTGGTGGCCGCACTGCAATCGGAGCTGGCCAGGACCCCGGCCAAGCGCGACATCGGTCGCCCCCGCCTGCCCATCGACCGCGCCTTCACCATCGCCGGCTTCGGTACGGTGGTCACGGGCACGCTCCTGGACGGCTCCCTCCAGGAGGGCCAAGAGGTGGAGGTACTGCCGCCGGGTTTGCGCTCCCGCATCCGCGGGCTGCAAGCGCACCGCCAGAAGGTGCAGAAGGCGCCACCGGGTCGCCGCACGGCCGTGAACCTGAGCGGGCTGTCAGTGGAGGAGCTGGAGCGCGGAATGGTGGTGACTACGCCGGGCTGGCTGCGGCCCACCAGCGCCCTGGATGTCCGCCTGCGCGCAGTCCGCTACCTGCGCCGTCCCTTGCGGCACAGCATGACCGTAACCTTCCACACCGGCTCGGCCGAGGTGGAGGGCCGCCTGCTCCTGCTGGACCAGGAGGAGCTTCTTCCCGAAGAGTCCGCCTGGGCCCAACTCCGCCTGGCTCAGCCCGTCGCTGCCGTCAAGGGGGACGGATTCGTAATCCGCGACCCGAACGATACTCTGGGCGGCGGTCGTATCTTGGACACCCAGGCGCGACGGCATCGCCGTTTTCACCAGCCCACCATCGACAAGCTGGAAGCCATGGACCGCGGCTCGCCGCGGGAAGCGGTGCTCATCGCCGTCGCTGCTTCGGAGCCCATGACGCTGCGGGACCTCCACCGCAGCCTTGACCTCTCCACCGACGAGGTCAGAGCGGCCGTAGAGTCGGCGGTGGCCGCCGGCGATCTCGTCGGCCTGGACGATCGTCCCGGCACCGAAGGGACGCTACTCTTCTCGACTCAGGGGTTCGTCGGCCTCAGCGAGCGTATGAAGGCCGCCCTCGCCGATTACCACCGTCAGTTTCCCCTCCGCCCCGGCATGCCCCGCGAGGAACTGCGCAGCCGCTTGCGCCTGGACAGCCGCGCTTTCGACCAGGCGGCGGCACTGTGGTCCCGCCGCGGCGAGATCAGGGAGGCCGCTGGGACCACCTCCCTAGTGGAGCACGAGGCCCGCCCCGACCCCAAGCAGAAGAAGCGCACCGAGGAACTGCTAGCCGCCCTTCGGGAGAAACCGCTCACGCCACCGATCCTGGACGGCGAGGATGACCTGCTGGCCTATCTGGAAGACCGCGGCGATATCGTGCGGGTGGACGAAAGGGTCGTGTTCGCCGCCGAGGCCTACCGCGAGATGATGGAGCGGGTGGTTGCCCACCTCAAGGAGAGGGAGACTATCACCCTGGCCCAGGTGCGCGACCTGCTGGGCACCAGCCGCAGGTACGCCCAGGCGTTGCTGGAGCACATGGATCAGCAGCGTATAACTCGACGCGTGGGAGACGAGCGGGTGCTGCGGAAGCGATGAAAGGCGCCGCTCATGCCCTGGCCGGGGCGGACAGCCGCTTGTGGGCGTACCACCTGGTTCGTGTCGGCTTGGGGCGATCGCAGTATATGTCGAACAGCTCGCCTTCCGTGGTGCGCACGCGATAGTAGTTGCGGTGATGACGCGTGCGCCAGTTCCGCTGCCGGTTCGCCTTCCCGAAACCCCAATCTTGCCATTCGTCCACTATCGCCTCGATCTCGTACTCCCGATCGTCCAAGCGGAAGGCTACGGGCTTCTTGACAACCCCCTCACGGCGAACCTGGATCTGGCGGCCGATGAACTCGTCCATGCTCACCCACCGGCGGCCCCCGGCTCCTCGGTGCCCTCCGAAGCCCCGGCGCTGATGCGCCGGTGCAGGTACCAGCGGGTGCGTTGGCTCCCCTGCTTTCGTCGGCGGTGTCGGGGCGACCAATCAGCGTAGAGTTCGTACACCTCGCCCTCCTCTGTCCGCACCCGGTAGTAGCGGCGCTCCTGCCTCTGGCGCCAGTCCCGTCCACGGCGCGGACCCGCGAAGGCGCCCTCGACCCAGTTCGTGATCTGCTCGGCAACTTTGTATTCCCGAGAGCCGAGGCGAAAGGCCAGGAGAACCGGCGTCTTGTCCTCGCTGAGGGTCACTTCTACCTCGCGGCCGACGAAATCGACGGGCATCCTATGCCTCAGGGGCCGGCACGGCCCGGCCCGGGAAGACGCGCCGCCACAGCCGCGACAGGTCGCCTTCCTCCCACGACACTAGGATCTGGCTGGCGATGAAGATGGAGCTGTACGTGCCCGCGATCACCCCTACCAGCAAGACCAACAGGAAGTCCTGGATGGTGGCCCCTCCCAGGAGCAGTAGAGCCCCAATGGTGAACAGCAGGGTGACCGACGTGTTCAGGGACCGGGCCAGCGTCTCCGTGAGGCTGACGTTCACGACCTCGGCGAAGGGTGCATCCGGATTCGCCGATGTGGTCTCGCGTATGCGGTCGAATACCACGATCGTATCGTGGACGCTGAACCCGATGATGGTCAGGAGGCCGACGATGAACATAGTGTTGATCTCGGTCCCGAACAGCTTGCCCAGGATGGAGAACACACCTAGGATGATCAGCGCGTCGTGCCCGGCGGCGATGATGGCGGCGATGCCATAGCGGTGGGCCCTGGGTACGTTGCGGAACGACCACGAGATGAACAGGAGGATGGCCACCGCCGCTGCCCCCACCGCGATCGCCGCGTTGCGCGCGATCTCCCTGGACACTATCTCCGAGACCTGGTTGAAGTTGGTCACCTCGAATGGGCCAAGCGCCTCCTCGAGGCCGGCCTCAATCTCGTCCCGCTCCGAGGGGGGCGCTGGCCCGATTGGCGGTCCAGCCGGGCCCTCCAGCTCGCCCGTGCGGATGATGAATCCGCCGCCCTGTGTCGTCTGCACCCGCGCCTCGTCGTGGCCTAGCTCCGCCATGACGTCCCGCACGTCGCCAGGGCTCACCGGTTCGTCGAACTCCACGGTGAAGGTGGCGCCGCTGCTGAATTCGATGCCCGGCCTCAGAGAGGGTGCTATCAACAGGGATATGATGCCGGGCAGGAGGATGGCGGCGGTGAGCAAGTAGTAGAAGCCGCGCCGGCTAATGAAGTCCAGGCTCCAGCCCCGGCCCATCCCCCTCCGCCGCGGCGTTCGCTCCGGCGCGACCTCTGCAGCTGCCGGGCCGATGCCCACCTGCTCCGGCTCGGCCCCGAACAGGGCCATGTTTCGTGCGAGCGGCGTCCCCACCAAAAGCCGCAGGAACGTGCGAGTTACCGTCAAGGCCGTAAACATGCTCACGGCGACGCCGATGCTCAGGGTGAG
>CAYFYG010000362.1:0-10866 GCA_964347225.1 uncultured Dehalococcoidia bacterium
CACGTCGCGCACGTCCTCCCGCTCCGTGACGGCGGGCACGGCCAAGCCGTCGCTGGGCCAGGAAGGCATGTCCTTGAGGCTGTGCACCGCGATGTCGATCTCGCCAGCGAGCAGGGCCCGCTCCAGTTCGGCGACGAATACTCCTCGCCCGCCGATCTCGCCCAGGGAAGCGCGCGACCTATCGCCGGCGGTGCGGACGGGCCGCACCTCGAACCGGACCTCTGGATGAGCCCGGCGGAGGGCGTCCAGGGCTAGCTCCGTCTGGCGCTGGGACAGGCGGCTGCCGCGGCTGCCGACGACGAATAGACGGCCGGACACAACCTCCGCCTCGGCGGGGCTATCGCCGCTCCCGTGCGGGCCTGGGGCGGGGCCCGAACAGATCCTGTACCGCCTCCACGTAGTGGCCGGTGTCGGCACTGTTCTTGAGCCGAGCGATGGCGCGGTCCAGCATCTTCTTGACGATGGCGCGGGTCATCGCCTCGATGCGCGCCTTCTCCTCGTCGTCGAGGCCTGATAGAGCTCGGAGGGTCCGCTCCAGCTCGCGACGGCGGACGTCTTCTGCCCGCTCTCGCAGGGCAGCGATGACGGAGAGGACGTCCAGGGAGCGCCACCAGTCCATGAAGTCCTCCACCTCATCGTCCACGTGGGCCTCCACCCGCAAGAGCTCCCGGCGGCGGCCGCGCATACTGGCACGGGAGAGGGCCTGAATGTCGTCGATGTCGAACAGGCGCACGCCGGGGAGCTGCCGCACGGCGGGATCAACATCACGCGGGACGGCAATGTCGATGAGGAGAAGCTCCCTGCCGTCCCGGTTGGTGGCGGCCGACGCTATCACCTCCGGCCCCAGGATGAACCCACCGGCACCGGTGCCGCTGATCACGATATCGCTCTCCGCCAGGGCCCAGGCCAGGCGGGAGAAGGGGATGGCCTGCCCGCCTATCTCCCCGGCCAGGGCGGCGGCGCGTTGGGCAGTGCGGTTGGTCACCAGTATCCGGGCGGCACCGCTCTCGGCCAGGCAGCGGGCGGCCAGCTCACCCGTGGAGCCGGCGCTGATCACCAGCACCGTCCTCTCGTCCAAGGCGCCGGCGGTCTGTCTGGCCAGGGCCACCGCAGCGGAGCTGACGGAGACACAGTAGCGCCCGATGTCAGTCTGACTGCGGGCCCGCTTGCCCACCCGGATGGCGGAGTGCAATAGGCGGGAAAGGACGCCATTCAGCGACCCGGCCTGGGCGGCGGCGGACATGGCGTCCCGAACCTGCCTCAGGATCTGCGACTCCCCCAGGACCATGGAGTCTACCCCGGCGGCCACCCGGAACAGGTGTCGCACCGCCTCATCGTCGGCCAGGAAGTAGGTCAGCCGGGGCTGCACCTGGGCTCCCTTGCAGGCCGCCAGGGCGCCCAGCAGCCGTTCCGCCTGGGAGACGTCGCCGTCGGTGGTGACATACAGCTCGGTACGGTTGCAGGTGGAGAGGATAACGGCGCCGCCCAGTTCGTCGCGCAGCCGACTGAGGGCGGCCGGCAGCTCCTCGGCGGAGAAGGTAAGCTTCTCCCGCTCCGGTAAGGGTGCCGTGCGGTGATTGAGACCGACGCAGGTTACGACCAGCGGTTCCCGCTTCATCGTTCCCTCGCCGGCTCAAGCAGCGAGCGCAGTAAGCGCTGCTTTGCCTCATCGCCGTGGCCTTCGCCAAGGAGACGCTTCACATCGGCGTCCAGGGCGGCGTTCCAGACGTCCGGCTCCACCTTGACACCGCGATCCTGAAGCTCCCCGCGCACCTGAGCCACCAGGTCCAGCATGAGAGCGTAATCCTCGGTGAGGAACTCCTCTATGTCCTCTCTCAGTTTGCGCGCCATGGCGGGGCTGCCCGCACTGGTAGAGACAGCGACGATGATGTCGCCGCGGCGCACGATGCTAGGCGCGATGAAGTCGCAGTTGGGGGGGTCGTCCACAGCGTTGATCCAGACGCCCCGCTGCTTGCCCTCGCGAACCACCTCGGCGTTCACCGAGGCGTCGTCGGTTCCGACGAAGGCGAGGATGTGGCCCTCCAGATCGCCCGGGCTGTACTCGCGGGCGATATGCCTCACCCGCTCCGCAGCGACCAAGGCCTCCAGATCAGGATGCAACGCCGGGCTGACCACGGTGACGTTGGCGCCAGCCTCCAGGAGGCCCTCCGCCTTACGCAAGGCCACTTCACCGCCACCGATGACCACCGCCGGCTTGCCAGCGATGTCCAGGAACACCGGGTAGTAGCGCATGCGGCCCTAGTTGGCGGTTGCGGCTGGCGTCTCCGCTTGCTCGTAGGCCTCAGCGATGGCCAGGAGCACCTGGTCGGCGAGGTTGGACAGGAGCTCCCACACCTCCACCGCCTCCTCGGCGGAGAGGTCGTTCTTCTGGGCCAACTCCATGGCCGCGTCGTCCAGGCCCTTGCGGAAGAAGGCGAACGCCTCCACAGCATCGCGGATGCTGAGACGGTCGCCGACGAGCTCCTTCCCGTACTCGTGGCCGATCTCCCGGGCCTCGTCAATCAATTGGGAGCGGCGGGCGCCCTTCGTCATGTACTCAGAAACCAAGTCTACGAGCCGCCGACCCAAGGGGCGCATTCGCTCGCGCTCCTCCTCGGACATACCGGAGTACCAGGGGGCCCGGGTGCGGCCCCGCTGGAGGCGGCGGCGGATGCGGGAGAGGGCGAGCTGGCCGAGGGAGGTGTACGGCTCCCCACCGGCCCCGCCGCGTCCGGCCACCAAGGCCCGCAGGTCTTCCTCAGAGAAACGACGGTGGCCGCCGGGGGTACGGAAGGAGCGAACATGTCCGGCATCCGCCCAGCGTCTGAGGGTGGACTCATTGACACCCAGGAGCTTGCAGGCCTGGCCGAGGGTGATCCAGCGGGTAGAGAAAGATTCAGATGTGTCACGAAGGCGACTAACCACAGGCACGAACCTCGCTAAAGCTATTCGAAAAAACCGATGGGGCGCTAGGGCAATTCTATAATGCTACTGTTTTTCCAGTCAAGCGTCACGAATACCGAGAAGCGTGCCGGGGGTCATCGTGTACCCTCCAACGCGGCGCTGGCATACGGCAGGAAGGTACCGATAACGTCGACGCGGGAGTCCAGGTGCTTGCCCAGGCCGCTGAGGAGCCCCGCCACACGCATGATGAGCAGGAACTCGCGCGGGATCTCCACCAGGGGATTGGCGCGCACGGCCGCAGCGACGCGGGCGTTGGCCTGGGCCACCAAGTCAGGGTCAGCGTAGGCGCGACCGGGAGCGCTGCTCTCCATGAAGGCGCGCCCCATCGCCAGGTAGGGCATCGGGTCCTCGGCGTGCCTAACGCGAAAGCCGAGGTCACGGAAGGCCCGGACCATCTCGGGGGCGTTGCCGGTAATCATGGCGTTGACCAGCTTGGCGTAGCCCAGACGGAACTGATCGTCCAGTTTGCGACAGAGGCCGAAGTCCAACATGACCAGCTGTGGTCCGGGCCGGACGAACAGGTTGCCTGGATGTGGGTCAGCGTGGAACATGCCGTGCAGGAACAACTGCTCGCAATAGGCCGCGGTGACGAGCCGGGAGACGGCCTGGAGATCGATGCTGGCGGCCTGGAGGGCATCGACGTCGGTGATCTTGATGCCTTCTAGGAACTCCATGACGAGGACACGGCGGGTCGTGTACTCCCAGTGAATGCGGGGGACGATGATGTCGCGGCGGCGGGCGAAGTTGTCGGCGATTAGCTCGGCGTTGTGGCCTTCGTTGATGAAGTCCAGTTCCAGGGGCACGTTGCGGCTGATCTCCCCAATGATGGGGCCGAAATCCAGGTTGCGCTCGAGGGCGGCGAGGATGCGCAGCAGGAAGCGGATGCTGTCTAGATCGCTTCGGACGACCTCCCAGATGTCCGGGTACTGGACCTTCACGGCGACGGTACGGCCGTCCTTGAGGGCGGCCCTGTGGACCTGTGCCAGGGAGGCCGAGGCGATGGGCTCCCGATCGAACTGGGAGAACACGTCGGCGAGGGGACGACCGAGCTCGCGGCGGACCTCGTGTTCAATGACGGCGAAGGAGCGGGGCGGGACCTGATCCTGCAACCGGGACAGGGTGGCGACGTACTCGTCGGGGATGAGGTCGGGGCGGGAGCCCAGAATTTGGCCGAACTTGATGAGCAAGCCCTGTTGACGGACGGCCAGGTCGTAGAGCTGGTGGGCGGACCAGTGGTGATGGGCGCGGCGGCGGGCCTCCGTCTCCTCCGCCGGCAGGCCAAAGCGGCGCTGGCGCATGGTGATGCCTTTGTAGCCCAGGTACACGCGGGCCGCCAGCGAGGAGACGGCCAGGAAGCGGCGGATGCGGTCTCTGGCATCCATGAGTACGGTTCCATTATGTCGCGGCGGCAGAATGAGGGTCGAGGGCAGCGAAACAGGCTGAGGAGACGTCTCCCATCTTTCCCACAAGCGGGGGACGCCGACTGCGCGTCGTCGTATACTGTTCCGGTGGAGAAGTAGATGGCAGGGGACAGGGGGGTAGTTGCGTCGGAGCCGGGTGGCTGGCTGACAGGGCTGGACCCGTTCTCATCTGAGAGTCCCAAGGCCCGCCTGCTGGCCCTGGCATTCCTCCTCGTCCTTTCGGCGTTGCCGCTAGCCTTCTTGGCACCACTGTTCGGGGCACCCTTCGAGCGCGACCAGGGCGCCTACGCCACGATCGCCGCCGGCTGGCTGGAGGGTGCGCTCCCCTACCGCGACCTCTGGGACAACAAGGGCCCGCTGCTCTTTCTCTGGTACGCCGCCTCCTTCAGGTGGCTGGGCGAGAGCATAGTAGCGCCTCGAGTGCTGGCGGCGGCCGCGGCGGGGCTCAGCGTTCCCTTCGTCTGGGCCACGACTAGGATGCTCTTTGGCGGGCGGGAGGCGGCGCTGGCCGCAGGCCTGTTCGCCCTCTCCTTCGCCAATGTGTACCTCCAGGTCACGGCAAACGCCGAGGTGTTCATGCTCCTGCCCCTGACGGCGGGACTGTGGGCGTTCGTGGTGGGTGCCCGGGGCGGCGGCCTATGGTGGTTCCTGGTGGCCGGGGCCCTGACCTCCCTGGCGGTGCTCACCCGCCAGTCGGCCTCGTGGGCGTTCGTGGGCTACGGGGCATGGATGGGGGTGCTTTTCGTCCGCCAGTCAGAGGAGAGGCGACGTCAGGCGCAGGCGACGGCTGCGCTGGCGCTGGGGGGAGTGCTGGGAGCAGCGCCGTTCGTGATCTACTTCGCTGTCCACGGCGCCCTGTACGAGCTCTGGCACGCGATGTTCGCCTTCAACTGGGAGTGGGCGGGGGAGTTTCCCTTGTACAGGAAGCTTCTGCCGCCGATGCTCCTGAACCCCGCGCCGCTGCTGGGCGGGCTTGTGTTCTGGGCGCTGGCCGCCGTGGGGGTGTGGCGGCTGTTGGTGCGGGGAGACCGCTTCGCCTGGCTTCTTCTCACCTTCCTCCTGTTCTCGGAGGCGGGGGTGCAGACCGTGGGCAAGGTTTCGCCCCACTATTCGGTACAGCTGTTGCCGGGAGCGGCGGTGGCGGCGGGCGTTGGCCTACCTCACGTCTGGATGCGCTGGCACCAGGGGCACCGCCGATTGGGCATGTCGATGGCAGCGGCCACAGCCGTGACGATCGCCGCTGCTGTCTTCGCCTACGCCCAGCCGACTCCCGCGGATCGGTTCCAGGTGCAGTACATATTCACGGGCTGGCCAGCCCACGATTACGCCGAGGACGCCATCGAAGCGCCCGAGATAGCGGAGGCGGTGGAGGCGATGACGGAGCCCGGCGACTACGTGTACGAGTGGGGCCGCGAGAGCGAGATCTACTTCCTGGCCGACCGCCGGCCGGCCAGCCGCTGGCTGCACAACCGCCCCTACAGCGTGGACAAGTCCGTCATGGTGGAGGTCATTGCCGACTTGGAGGAGAAGCGGCCCACGGTGATCCTCTTGACGTCCAAACTGGATACGCTTGGCGCGGCAGGACAGAGGCCACCGCCGGCACTGGCCGCTTTCTTGGCGCGCCACTATCGCTACGCGGGGAGGGTGGAGTACGCGGACTTGTACAAACTTCGGGAGGAGTAGCCCTACGGTGAGCAGGTGGCCAGACCGGCTGACGGAGATGCCCCTGCCGCGGCTGGCGCGGTTCTCGCTGGTGGGGATCGGTGGAGTGGGGGTGAACAGCGGCATGCTGTGGTTGCTGCGCTCAGGCGCAGGGCTGCCTCTGCCCGCTGCCAGCGCCCTGGCCATCGAGACGGCCATGTGGAGCAACTTCCTCCTCAACGACCTCTGGACGTTCCATGAGGAGCGACACCGACGGCCCTGGTGGACGCGAGCGGCGGTGTTTCACGCAACAGCAGCGGCGGCGGCACTGATGAACCTGGGGCTGCTGCTGACGTTGGTCACGTGGGCCGGAATGCACTACCTTATCGCCAATCTAGTGGCCATCGGGGTCGCGGCCACCGTGAACTACAGTGTGAGCGCCCTCTGGACATGGCGCCCGCCCGCTCCCCAGCCGCGTGCTGCCACGGGGGGCCCACCGACCGCCGGCAAGAAGATCGTGGTCGTGCCCACCTACAACGAGGCAGAGAACGTGGAGCGGCTCGTGGAGGCTGTGCTGGCCCAAGGAGCGGACTATGAGGTGTTGATAGTGGATGACGCCTCACCCGACGGGACGGCAGAGGTCGTTGCGGCCAAGGCGGCGACCGAACCGCGGCTGCATCTCCTGCGGCGGAACGAGAGGCTGGGACAGGCGACAGCCTACGTCGACGGGTTCCTGGAGGCGATGCGCTTGGGAGCCGACCTAGTGCTGCAGATGGATTGCGACCTCTCCCACGACCCGGGGGACCTCCCCAGGCTGGTGGCGACGGCAGCCGACATGGCCAGTGGATCACGATACGTGGCAGGGGGCGGGATCGTGGGCTGGCCGTGGCACCGCCGCGTGGTAAGCCGGGGGGCCAACCTCGCCTGCCGCGGTCTGCTGGGAGTGCCGCTGCGGGACGTCACCGGCGGGTTCAAGTGCTGGCGTCGCCAGGTGCTGGAAGATTTGCCGCTCGAGGAGGTCCGATGCCGGGGCCGCGCCTTCCAGATAGAGATGAACTACCTATGCTGGCGAGCCGGCTACTCCATGGCGGAGGTGCCGGTGACCTTCGTCAACCGAGGGCAGGGGGGCTCCAAGCTCTCCCCCTTCATTACCCTGGAGGCGATAGCCCTGCTCTGGAGACTGTCGCTGGGCACGCCTTCCCTCCGCCGCCGCTAAGTGAACGCAGTATTTACCCTACGGCCGTAACGAGCAGCGCGCTACCCTCCGTCTAAGCTGATAGAGGCCGTGTGACCCGCCGTGGCAGTGATGGCAAACGGGAGCCCGGTGGAGGAAGGGTCTAGGCGCATGACGTTAGAGGAGACAGGCTCGACGCAAGAGCCAGTGGGGGGAAAGGCGATCGCGAGCGAGGGGGCCGGAGGGACGCCAGCGGCCGACTCCAGCAAAGAAGCGACAACAGACGGGAGAGTTGACGCGAGTTCGATCGGGCGCGGGTTCTTCACGCTCAGACTGGCGAGCGCGGTATCGATCGCCAGCGGCCTAGCGCTGGTTGTGGTCCTTGGCACCTTCCAGAGCGGCTTGATCCTTTGGGCAGCCATGGCGCTGTTTTTCGCCTGCATCGTCGTGGCTGGGGAGCTGTTGCTGCGCTGGACGCAACGGACGGTGCAGACTGAGCGTGAGCGGGCCAATGCTGTTTTCCTGGATCGCCAGGCGCAGCTCCAGGACATCGCGTCCCGCGACGACCTGACGCAGCTCCAAAACCGCCGCTTCTTCTACCAGCGGCTGCAGGACGAACTGGACAAGGCGGAGCGAACCCGCAAGCAGGTCTCCATCGCCATGATCGACGTGGACGACCTAAAGGCGATCAATGACGAGTTCGGCCACCAGGTAGGCGACGTCATCCTACACCAGCTCGCCCGCACCCTAAACCGAACGGTGGAACCCAGCCACGTCACGGCCCGCCTGGGCGGCGATGAGTTCGCCGTGATCATGCCGAACGCGGACCGACGGGAGGCCGACCAGTTCGCCTGGAGCCTCTGGGACGAGCTAAGCGCGGCGCCAGTATGGGAGAACGGACACGCCAGCATCTACCTGGGTGTGTCCATCGGGATCGGCGGCTACCCCTGGGGCGGCACCGACCTGGAAGACGTGATCCATTGGGCGGACGCCAAGCTGTACGCGAACAAGCTGGAGCGCAAGGGGTTCAACCGCGCTCCCTCAGCTCCGGGAGAGAACCGGCTCTCGTCCGCCGTAGTTCAGGTACTGAGCACGGCCCTGGACGTCCGGGACAACATGACCCACCGTCACGCGCGACGGGTGGCGCGGATGGCGGTGGCGGTTGCCGAGGAGATGGGGCTGGACCGACAGCGGGTGCTCGAAATCGAATACGCCGCGGCGCTGCACGACATCGGCAAGATCGGGGTGACGGACAGCATCCTGCGCAAGGCGACCTCCCTGGACGAGGCGGAGTGGAAGGAGATCCGCCGCCATTCTGAGCTGGGGTATGAAATCCTCAAAGGGATCGACTTTCTGCGCGGTGCCGCCGAGATCGTATGGGCCCACCACGAGCGGTACGACGGGACGGGGTACCCCCGGGGCCTGGCAAGGGATGAGATACCGCTGGGGTCGCGAGTGTTCGGAGTGGTGGACGCCTATGACGCTATGACCTCACGCCGCCCCTACCGCAAGGCGATGTCGCGAGAGCAGGCCGCCATCGAGATCGCCCGCAACTCGGGGACCCAGTTTGATCCCCACGTGGTGGAGGCCTTCCTGGTCATGATCCGCCGAAGCCCGGACGGGGCGTTCGAAGATCAAACCGGGTATGGCTCAACTGCCAGGCCGCCGCGGGAGCCGGCGCGCATCCGGTAGGATAGGAACAGAAGGCTCTTATTCGTTCGACATAGTTGTCTTGGGGCCGCAGCGTAGGCCGCGGCCCTCGCCTTGCTCGGAACGCTGGCACACAGAGATCCAGCGACCTCTGCGACGTCAGATCTCGATCTCTACGGCTACGGGGCAATGGTCAGATGCTTTGGGTTTGTTGCGACCCACGCCAGCGAAGCGGTCTGGCCCGGCCTTGGCCGCCCGCAGCGGCAATCCGCGTGTCTCGATGGAGGGCACTGCATTCGGGTTCGCTTCTGCCAGCGCCTGTGAGAGAAGAATATAGTCCAGCTGTCGGTAGTCCTGGCCCCGATTATAGTAGTGGGTCCACGCGTTCTGCGCCTCCAGACGCTTCCTCACGACATCTTCCAGCCAGGGGAGTCCCACCAGAGGGTCGAGTCCTGGGGATGGCATGTAGTCGTTGAGGTCGCCGAGCACGACGAACTTCTCCTGGCCGGGATTGGGCCCAAACCGGTCCTTGAGTATCTTCTCCACCGTCTGCGACTGCAGCTTGCGGCGGTCCATCGTTTCGTCTCGGCCGCCAATCATGGACTTGAAGTGGTTCACAAAGATAGGCAGGCGGGTCCCGCCGTCAAGCTCAATGTCCACTTCAAGGCAGTCTCTCGAGAAGATCCATGCGGTACGATCAGCGGTGCGGAGGAACTGGTGACTCCTGATGGCCGCGAACGGGTAGCGGCTTAGCACCCCCACGTCGATGCGTCGCGGGTCGTTGCCGTCGACCACGAGCTTGTACTGGTATCTCCCGCCGAGATAGCGCGTGTTGAAACGCTTGAGCACGTCGAGGTTTTCGACCTCCTGCAGGGCCAACACGTCGGCCTCGATCGCGCCTATCGCGTCGGCAGTTATCTCTTTGTCATCCTCCTCCCATATGTCGAACTTGGTCTGGTCCACCTTCCAGCCGTCCTCCACCGCCTTGTCAACCTCCTCCTCGGTGAATCCCCCTTTGAAGCGAAACCTCGCGAACAAGTTCTCGACGTTGAATGTTCCGATCGTGATCCTGGCGGACATCGAGTTCTCCTTCCTCAATCATGAAGCAGCATGGCTGGACGGAGTTCAGAAGCACGGGAAGCCTCGAAGAAGCTCTTGAACGAAAGTAGACCCCCTTTGCCAACAGGCGTGGGAATTGTAGGCGAGAAAGCTCACCTAGTCAACCATTTGCACGATGGCAGCATGACATGTAGGTCATGCGTCGCTAGTTGATGGGCTCAAAGAGCAGGAGTAGAATCAGGCAGAACCGATGCCAAGAGAAGGAGGAGAACACCATGGCCGAGGAGGAAGAGATAGGCCGGGTGACGGACTACTTCGCCAAGATCGGCGTGGCGGGGATAGACCTGACGGGCAAGCTGCGCGTGGGCGACACCATCCGCATCCGGGGCCACACCACTGACCTGGAGCAGGTGGTCGAGAGCATGCAGATCGAGCGCGAGCAGGTGGAGGAGGCCGGGTCGGGGGACCGGATCGGCATCAAGGTCAGTGACCGCTGCCGCAACGGCGATCACGTGTACAGGGTCGCTCCTTAGGGCCGTCCCGTCGAAAACAGAAACCCTCGAGGCGAACCCGACCCGTCAGCGTCCAGTCTCGATCTCCCCGTGTGCCGTGTTAACCGCGCTAGAGGGGGCGCCCAACGATAGGATTGCGGCGCAGGAACCGGGAGAGCGCGAAAGAGACGGCGGATATCACCAGCGCGCCCAGGAAGGCAGCGACGAAGCCGTCGACGTCGAACTCGATGCCCAGTTGCCCGGAAAGCCAAGCCGTGAAGGCCAGAACCGCGGCGTTGACGACGAAGATGAACAGCCCCAGGGTGAGGAGCTGAAGGGGGCAGGTCAGGAAAAGCAACAGCGGCCGCAGTAGGGCGCGGGCCACCACAAAGATGGCCGCGGCGGGGAGGAGCGACTCCCACCCGTCGATGTCCACGCCGCGGACGATCCAGGCGGCGGCCAGCAG
>CAYFYG010000363.1:0-3108 GCA_964347225.1 uncultured Dehalococcoidia bacterium
TGGTAGGAGATGACCGAGGAAGAGTCGCGGGAACCCGGCGTCGATGCGCCGGTGGCGAAGCCGGTGCCGGTCAGGCCGCTCCTGACCCGGCGGACGTTCATACTCGGCGGGTTCTGGACCACGCTTGTCCTGGCCGTCGTGGGCCTAGTGGGCGCTCCCCTGGACTTCGTGTGGTTGCGCCGGCGGGCCGGGGCTTTCGGCGGGACCTTCTTCCTGTCGGCGGACCAGGTGCCGGAGCCGGGCTCGGAGCCAGTGCGCTTCCCGACAGGCCGGTTCTATCTGTCCCACCTGGCGCCGGGCCAGGAAGGCTCGCCCGGCGGGCTCCTGGCCATCTACCAGAAGTGTACCCACCTGGGGTGTACCGTCCCATGGCGGCCGGATTTCCAGTTCCAGGAAACCACTGGCTGGTTCCGCTGCCCCTGCCACGGCTCAACCTACACCAAAGGTGCCGCCATCCTCGTCTTCGGGCCGGCGCCGAGGTCGCTGGACCTGATCGACGTGCGAGTGGAGGAAGACGGGGGCGTTGTGGTCGACACCGGTTCCATCACCAAAGGAAGCCTCGACAACCCGCAACGAGTAGTCGCCTACAACCCGCCGCCAACCGCTCGGCGCCTCAGGCCCATACCGGTTGCGAGGGGGCGGTGACATGAACCCCAGTAGGGTTCTGGATCGCTACACGAAGGTGGCGCCCCGCTACGACAAGGTGGTCTCCTTCTGGGCGAAGGCAGTCTTCTTTCCTCTTGACCGCTACCGGCGGGAGGCGCTGAAGGCGATGAGTATCGGCAGCTATGTGGCCGATACGATCATCACGTTGGGCTCCATCGACATCGTCCTTGCTGAGGTCGACCGATGATGGCCGATCACGCTGGGCGGGGTAGGCCCCGCACGCAAGAAGGGGTTGGAGGCCAACCCGCGCGTGTATGCCGAGAAGTGGGCCGGAGAGCCTACAGGGGAGCGGAGTCCGTGAAGCCGACCCCAGCGCTTTCGGCGATCGTGTCGGCCTCGCTGCTGGCACTGGCCATCGCCTGCAGCGGCGCAGAGGAGCTGCCTTCCGGGCCGCGACTGGTGATGGAACGCGACTCGTTCGACGTGGGCGTCATCCGGGTTGGTGAGACGGTGGAGCGCACCGTGGAGTTCCGCAACGAGGGCCAGGAGCCCCTCATGGTCTCCATAGTCAGGGTGCGGCCAGCACCCGATGCGGACTGCGGCTGCGGTGTCGAGGGCTTCGAGGTGAGGCCGAAGGAGGTGCCGCCTGGCGGAAGCGGAGAACTGGTGTTCACGCTGAAGGCGCCGGAAGGGATGGAGGACACTCGCGACAAGATGCGGGTGGAGCTTGAATCCAATGACCCTTCAAACCCTCAACCAACGATCACGTTGCTCTTCAGCATGGCCCCGCCGGAGACACAAGGAGGGTGAGTGACATGACCCGCAGGAAGCGTAAAGGGCGACACCCCTGGTGGCGACGGAGAAGGACTCAGCGACGCCTGGCGGTGGCGGCCTCGCTGGCTCTGGCCGCTGGGATCACTGCGTGGCTGGTGGTGCAGGGTGGCGGCGACAACGAACCGAAAGAGTATTTCGTGGAGGCAGCGTCGCCCTTCACCCTTCCGACCGTCGCCGGGGAGGAGTTCTCCCTGGCCGATCACCTGGGCCAGCACTCTATTCTCCTCTATTTCAACGAGGGGATGGGGTGAGCGTCCTGCTGGGACCAGGTGGTCGACCTGGAGGAGGATTGGGAACGCTTCGAGGCCCTCGACGTTGAGCTAGTGAGCATCATGGTGGACCCGATGGACCAGCTCACGGCCGAGGCCAACAGGCGCGGCATCACCAGCATCGTCGCTGCGGACGAGGATAAGAGCGTGTCCAACGCCTACAACGCCCTGGAGTTCAGCATGCACCCTGGGATCAAGCCTGGGCACACCTTCGCCCTCGTCAGTAAAGCGGGTCAGGTTGTCTGGAGATGGGACTGGATCGGCCACGGCCAGCCGATGTACGTGGAAGTAGACGAGGTGTATGAGGACGTAACCACGCGGCTTGACGACCTCGGTTAGCGGTCGCACACTCACCGGTCGGGACCAACACAACGGCAGAGCATAGAGAGGCCCCTGGCCCCCGGGACGTGAGATGGGCCAGTCAACCGCTCCGGAGTTGGCGCGGACTGTGGCGGAGAGTAGTCTATCCCCTGCTTGTCTTCGCTGCCATCGCTGCCGCCATTTGGTGGCTGGGCTACCGATCTGGCGGGTCCACGACCAGTTCGTCAGGCGAGCGATACGGCCCCGTGGATCTGCCTGCTGCTCTCGTCCCGGCGGGGGCGGAAGTTCAGGCCAAGGAAGGAGCGCTGGCGCCAGACTTCTTCCTGGAGACGCTGGAAGGGGACGATCTGCGGCTGAGCGACCTCCGGGGACGGCCGGTGGTGGTCAACTTCTGGGCGACATGGTGCACCCCCTGCCGCGAGGAGATCCCGCAGCTAAACGCCGCCTACGACCGCTTCCGCGATGACGGCCTGGTGATCATCGGTGTGGACCTGCAGGAGAGCGACTCCATTGTTCGCCGCTACGCTCAGGACCTGGGCATGGAGTTCCCCATCGCCATGGACCGGGATCGCGGCGTCGCTGATCGTTACCGCCTCCTGGGCGTTCCCACAACCTTCTTCATCGACCGAGAGGGCGTCATACGCAGCGTGTTTACGGGCCCCTTGTTGGAAGAAGGTCAGCGCACCACGGCCCAGGGTCCCATCACAGACAGTCAACTCGAAAGGCGGATTGGCGAAATCCTTGAGTAACGCATGGACACGGCCACGACCCCTGGCCCTTGACAGGCGTGAGGATATACTCCATACTACTAGGGTGTATTACACTTCGAGGTCCAGCAGGCATGACAAAGATCGACTCGAGAGTGCGACGCACGGCGCCCAAGGCGTGTGTGTGGTCGAATGGGGACACCCTCTCTTTTTTTGGGCATGGCATACCCCTACCCGGGGGGTATGGGTATACACCACGATTGCATCCCGATGACGAAAGAGTCGCCGCCAGACGATTCAAGGGAAGGAGCGGGACATGGCGAAGGACCCCGTATGCAGCATGCAGGTGGACGAAGGCGCAGCGCCTGCAA
>CAYFYG010000364.1:0-5002 GCA_964347225.1 uncultured Dehalococcoidia bacterium
GCTAGGAACTGCGGCGGCATCAGCGGGCCGCGCCGCGGCGGGAGCGGCGGGGGTAGATGACCACCTTGCGGGTCTCCCCTTCGCCTACGGAGCCGGTGGTCACCAGATCGTCTTCCGCCAGGGCCAGATGCACGATGCGGCGCTCGGCGGCTGGCATCGGCTCCAGGGTGACGGAGCGGCTGGTCTGACGCACGCGGTCGGCCATGCGGCGGGCCAGGCCCAGCAGGGTCTCCTCGCGCCGCCGCTTGTAGTGCTCCGC
Source organism: uncultured Dehalococcoidia bacterium (assembly GCA_964347225.1). Lineage (GTDB taxonomy): Bacteria > Chloroflexota > Dehalococcoidia > SM23-28-2 > RBG-16-64-32 > DAOUMF01. The sequence goes on from CAYFYG010000364.1 coordinate 260, forward strand.
GTCGATGTTCACCAGCACTCGGCCCCCCATCTTACGGTTCACCATCACGTTGACGATGTACTGGACGGCCGCCAGCGTAGAGCCGCGCCGTCCGATGAGCAGGCCGAGGTCATCACCGTCCACGTCCAGGACGGCGCTGGCCCGGCCCAGGCCGTCGCCGGGCGTTTCCGGGGCCCGCAGGGTCACCTCGCATTCGATCTCCATCAGCTCCAGAAGCTGGGTCAACGATTCGATCGCCAGGTCCACCTCCGGCGACCTCAGATCCTTGATCTCCACCGCCGCTTGCTCTTCCAGCTCCGGCCCCGCCTCCGCCATCGGCTTGGCCGTGCCCTCCTCCAGGGCGGTGACACGGACGCGGGCTGGCTCGCCGCCGATTCCCAGCAGCCCCGGCTTGCCTGGCGTGAGGATCTCTATGTCCACCTGCTGGCGCCTGAGGCCCAGTTCTTCCAGGGCGATGTCGATGGCCTCATCGACGCTTCTTGCGCTTACCTCGACGCTTTCCATGGCGGGACCTCACTTTTTGCTCTTCTGGAGGGGTGGATTCTTCCGCCTCCTCCTGGACATCGGGTTTCACCTGGGGGCTGGGCCGCTTGGGTTCCGTAGCTGCGCCCGTGGGTAGGAGCGTGCGCCAGTTCAGGCGCCTGCCGTACACCCAGTAGCTGGCGAACACGCTGAAGATGTTGGAGACAACCCAGTATACGCCGACGCCGCTGGGCAGGGCCAGGGTGATCCAGACCAGCATCAGCGGCATCATCCACGTCATCATCTGCTGCTGCTGCTGCTGCTGCGCCGTGGCGGCGGGGGTCGCGGCGAGCCGCGTCTGCACGTAGGTGCTGACCCCCACCATCAACGGCAGTATGAACGTGCTGTCCGGCCGCCCTAGCTCCAGCCACAGGAACGACTGCTCCAGCGGGACCGCCTCACTGAGGTAGGACCAGGAGTAGACCCGCTGCGACAACCCCACCAGGCTCTCGGGGCTCCCCCCTACGACGACCGTGAGGGCCCGGTACAGGGCGATGAACACCAGCATCTGGATCGCCATCGGCATGAAGCAGCCCAGCGGGTTGACGCCGGACTCGCGGTAGAGCTTCATCGTCTCTTCCTGGCGGCGCTTGGGGTCCTTGTACTTCTTCTGTATTTCTTGCATGCGCGGCTGGATAGTTTGCATCGCCCGCGTGGACTGGAGCTGGCGCAGCGTGAAGGGGATGGTCACAACACGCAGGAGCACGGTGAACAGGATGATGGCCACCCCAAACTGCCCGCCGACGAGGTTGGTCAGGAGCAGGAGGGCGTTGATCAGGGGTTGCATGAGCAGCATGTTCCAGGCGCGGCCGGGCGTGAGGACGACAAAGGCCCCCACGATAGTCACGATGACGGAGATCATCAGCAGATTGGCCACGCTTGGGCGCGGCCGCGCCTGAGTCGCGGGGGCGGTCACGGCGTGTCCTCTCGGCTGAATCTCCCGGTGGCGGGATCCACGCTGAACAGATCGCCTCCCTGAGCGCTTATCAGCACTTCCTCCCCCACCAGCAGCGGGTTGGACAGCACCGTCTTCTCCAGGGCTGCCGGAGCGGACCAGTTAAGAGTGCCGGCCTCAGGGTCGAGGCCGTAGACGTTGCCGCCGCGGTCCACGATGAGAAGCGTCTCGCCGACGAGGACTGGGGCGGAGCGCAGCGGCTCCTCCGCCTCAAACGACCAGCTTTCCTCGCCGGTCTCAGTGTCCAGCGCGTACAGGTGATCGTCCAGGCTAGGTGCGTACACGGAGCCGTCCGTGACAAGGGGCCGGGCCCAGAACCAGTTATCGGCATCGAACGACCAGCGCTCCTCGCCGGTCGCTGCGTCCACGGCGTGGAGAGTGCGGTCAAGACCGCCCACGAGGATCGTGCCGTCGGCCAGCACGGGGTCGGAGATCAGCCCTTGGTCGGCCCCGAATCGCCATTTCTCGCTCCCGTCTTTGGCGTCCAAGGCGTGGAGCATCCCGTCAACGGAGGCGACGTACAGGACGTCGTCCGCAAGGAGGGGCGCTGCCCAGATGCTGTCGCCCATATCGAAGGCGTCCACCTGCCGGCCGCTCTGCGGGTCCAGCACATGGAGGTTGCCGTCGTCGGAGGCGACGTAGACCGCCGTCTCGCTGGCAGCCAGGCCTGCGATGATGGGATCGTCCGCCTCGAATGGTTGGGCCCACACGGGCTCGCCCGTCTCCAGCCCGAGCGCGTAGACGTCGCCGCTATACCCGGCCACATAAACGGTATCGCCGACCACCACGGCCGTGCCGTAGATCGCCTCCAGGTCTATTTCCGGATCCTCCTGGCCGGTGGGGAACGTCCAGATGGGGGTGAAGTCTTCTGCGCTCAGGGCGGACAGTTTGCCCTTGGCGGTGCTGGCTAGCAGAAGGTCGTCGGCCCGCGCAGGGCCGGCCCACCCCTCGGGATTGCTGATCCCCACACAGCCGGCCGCCGCCAGCATGGTGACGCTCAGGACCGCCAGCGCGAGGTGCGGCTGGGTGCGCGCTTTGCGTCGGATGTTTTTCCTCCTTAGCGGCGGCCTCATAGAGCCGCCTTCTGGGCGATAGCCTGCCTGCTCGCGCCGATCAGGGCGCGGGATCGTAGCCGCCGGGGTTGAACGGGTGACAGCGCAGGAGGCGCCACAGGGTCAGCAAACCGCCTTTCACAAGGCCGTGCCGTTCCACTGCCTCGTAGCCGTAGTGCGAGCACGTGGGCTGGAAGCGGCAGGCCGGGGGCCTGGTGGGCGACACGGACCTTTGGTACCAGCGGATCAGGCCCAGGGCCGCTCGTTTCAAGTCTGCTCCTCCTCCCGGGACGCGCTCTCAGCGAGGATGCTGGCGCGGATGAACAGGTTGGCTACCGCTGCTTTCAATTCGTGGAAGTCGGCCCGGGCGGCAGGGGCGCGAGCGGAGATGATGACGTCCCAGCCGGCCTGCGTGGTAAGGGTGCGCACCCCCTCTCGCAGGCGGCGACGGACGCGGTTGCGCACCACCGCCTTGCCCAGGCGCTTGCTGGTGATGAACCCATATCGATTGTGGGGGAGCTGATTGGGCAGGCTTCTGAGCACTAGCAACCGGTTCGCCAGGACCTGGCCTTTCTCGAATACGGCGTCGAAGTCCTTGCGCCTTCGCAGCCGGAGCTGTCTGTGCACCCCCGCGCCGGCCCCGCCCGCCGTCCGTTCAGACGGCGAGCCGCCACCGTCCCTTGAGGAACCGGCGCTTGAGCATCGCCCGCCCACTGCGCGTGCGATTTCTGGCCATGAAGCCGTGACGGCGCTGGCGCCGGCGCTTCTTGGGCTGGTAGGTCCGCTTGGGCACAAAGGTCCTCCGATGGGCAACAACACTGAGCCCCGCTCAGAACGGGGCACCACGAAATTATACGAGCCCCCAGGTTGGGGGTCAAACCGTGTGATGTTTCAGGACATGTGCGAGAAGGAAGGGGGTGAAAGAGAGTCGGGCCTCGCTGTAGGGTAAGCAAGGTAGGCAAACACTACCAGCTACAGGAGGCCCGAGACCAGGAATCGCCGCCGGCAGCCCGAATCCCCCGTTGGGAGCGAGATGGGTGGTGCGGATGCTGCCTAGCTTGTCTGCCGCTCCGCGAGCTGCTGGAGGCCCACCTTGATCTTCTCCCCCGCTGGCAGCTGGGAGTAGTCCGGAGCGCGGCGAACCGGAGAGCCGGCGGGCACCGGCGGCGATTCCTGTCGCCGCTCCTTCTCCACCCGCTCCCGCATTTGGGACACCACTCGCTCCGCGGCGGCAACCTGCTCGTCGATCTCTTCCGGCTCCTCGCCCGTCACCAGCTCGGGTGGGATGTGGGGACAAGCGGCCAGCCGCGCCTCGCGGTACTTGAGCGCCGACTCCCGCAGGCGGGCGCTCAGCCGCTCGCTGTCAGCGCGGGCGGTCTCCACCTCATCTTGGAGGGCGGCTATGCGGTCGCCGTGCGTGGCCGCGCGTGCCTCGGAGTCCGCCACGGCGACCTGGAGGGAGTCCACCTGGGCCAGCGCCTCGGCCAGCTGTTCCGTGAGGGTGGACGTTTCGGGGTCGGGCTTCGCCATCGGGGAGACCTCCTTCCGCCCGGAGGTCGGTAGGCCTCCGGATCGTCTGTGAATGAAAGAGCCAATGGGAGAATAGAACATAAGTTCCCCACGCCGCAAGGGGGAGATGGCGCATATCGGTGGCCAGACACTGCATTATGCAGACAACATGTGGTCGTGCTGTACCTCACCTCCAGGGGTGATGACCGCTGGAATCTGGTAAACTTCCTGCTTAGCGACCATTGCCTGGAGGAACAGCGGCAAGATGCCCGGCGACATCCTGAAGTTCTTGAGCTTGGTGACCATGATCGGCGGCGCCCTCGTCGCGGGCGTGATCTTCCTCGTCGGCGACGGCGGAGGTGGCAGCAACCTCTGCGACAAGCCGCTGCTTCCTCCGAGCGAAAGCGAGATCTCCCAGATGGACATCCAGGCTGGGGACGCCGGTCTCGCCAGTGTCATCGAGGCTGCCTCCCGTGGGAACGTCGAGGCGGCGAATGAAGCCTTCTATGCCAGCAACAGCGAGATCCAGAACTTCACCCGTGACATGGACCAGCCCCTGCGCGAGGTGGATGAGGAGCTGGCCAGGGATCTGTGCGAGGCCGCCACCGAGCTCGGCGAGGAGTTCGTCGCCGATGAGCCCGAGGCCGAGGCCATTACGGCATCGGCGATCCGCCTCCGCCACCTCGTCGGGGACGCCGCCGAGAC
>CAYFYG010000365.1:0-1971 GCA_964347225.1 uncultured Dehalococcoidia bacterium
GAGCGTCCTCCGTAGGACGGGTCGCTGGTGTCGAGCCACTGGTTGGCGATCCACTCATTGTTGCCGAACCAGGGGAAGGTGTAGCGGTTCCTGTAGTAAGGCCAAGACACGCTGGCACCGATGAGGGTCGCGTAGTCGAGGCGGGCAAAGGCGGCGGTGTCGGGCTTGAGGTCCAGGGGGCCGCTGCCGTCGGGCTTTACGCCCAGGATGTACCGCTGGATCTGGTAACCGATCTCGCGGCGCGCCTCCTCGTCGAACTCCAGACGCTGGGCGTCCAGCAGCCTGTCGAGCTCGGGGTCGCTGACACCGAAGGAGTTCTTGGGGCCACCGGTCTTGAAGTAGGGATAGACCCAGTCGTCGAGGTCGATCCAGCCGTTGTCGAAGCCCCAGGTGGCCTCCATCGTGCCGCAGCCCTTCAGGAGCTGCTCAGCGATTATGGGATAGGAGCGGATTACCTCCTCCCTCATGTTGGCGCCGATGCTGAGGCGAAGGCCCTCCACAAAGTCAGGGGCGAAGTCCTTGATGTAGTCAGGCGTGTCGGCGAAGGTGAACTCCAGCTCGGGGCTACCCGCCTCCTCGTAGAGCCGGCGGGCGTCGGCCAGGTCCTGCTCCCGCTCCTCTCGGGTCGTCCGGTATCCGGGTATCTTGCGGAGTTCCTCCTGAGGGAGCGCCCACTGGGCGATGGCAGGCCCCACGGGGCCCGTCATGATCGCGTCACCGGCCCAGATGAAGTCCATCACCTGCTGGCGGTCGGCGGCCAGGTGGATGGCCTTACGCAGACGGGGATCAGTCCAGGGCGTACAAGGGGCGCCTGTCTCCTGATCGAAGACTTTGAAGCGGGTGTTCACCCAGCCGGAGATGACCGACCGCAGGAGCTCCAGTTCCGGGTTGTCGTCCTTTATGTCAAACACCCACTGAGGGTCACCCTGGCCAGCGCCCACGTCGATCCTCTTGGCCCGGAAGAGGGACTCGACGGTGGCGTTGTCAACGATCATGAAGGCGATGTAACCGTCGAGGTAGGGGCGGCCGGCGGCGCCTTGGGGCGGCGCGACGAACTCGCGGCGGGCGTCGTTGGGGATGAGATCGGAGGGATATTCAAGTCCGGACTCAGTATCAGGTTGGATCGGAATGCCGGGGTCGACGGGGTCATCGCGGGCGAACCAGTCGGGGTTGCGGAAGGTGGTGATCTCCTGGAGCGACTTCAGTTCACCCCACATGAAGGGCCCGGTGCCGATCATGCGGCTCTGAGGCTCTGATCCGGGAAACTCCACGGAATCCCTTTCCCCCACTACCTCGCGGGGGATGATGAAGGCGTTGGTGTCCGCCAGGAAGTGCATCAGAGGCGATATCGGCTCGGCAGTGGTGATCTTGAGGGTGTAGGGGTCTATAACCTCGATCTTCTCCATCGTCTTGTACTGACTGCTGCGGTAGAAGGTGGAGAAGCGGGGGCTATCCTCGTTCTTCTGTCTTTCGAAGCTCCACTTGACGTCCTCGGCCGTCAGCTCGCGGCCGGGGAGGCCGGGGAACTTGGTGGCGGCATCCTTGATGGCGAGCTTGCCGCGCACGTCGGGAGGGACGCTGGCGGGGTCATGGAAGGTGACGCCGCGGCGGAGATGGATGATGAACTCCGTTGGCTTTTCGCCTATCGTCTCCGGGAAGTCCTCAGCCAGATCCGGCTCCATCTCCTGCGCTCTGTGGGAGCGGTACTTGAAGAGCTTGCTGAACACCGCGGAGTGGCCGCTGTAGAGGGGGCCGAACTGGGTGTGGTGCGGGTCGAAGCTGTCCAAGACCAGGGCATCGTAGCCGGTGTAGCGAAGGATGTTCCCGCCGCCGGTGGCGACACCATTACCACCATTGACTCCGTTACCGCCGCCGTTGCAGCCGACGACGGCCGCCGCCGCCAGACCGGCGCCTCCCAAGGCCGCCGAACCCAGAAGGCGACGACGACTGATTCGCTTCCGCCAGAAGTTG
>CAYFYG010000366.1:0-3304 GCA_964347225.1 uncultured Dehalococcoidia bacterium
TGATCTCGCCCTCGCGGTCTTCCCACTGCTCCTGATAGCGGTTCTTAATGACCCGGCAGTCCTTGCCGGTGAAGCACTTGGTGACCTGGGTTCCTTCCTCGGTGGCCTCCACGATCTTGCGCTTGTAATTGTCGTGCCCGAACGCTTCTTTGGTCGCGACGAAGCGGGTGCCGACCCAAACGCCGCAGGCCCCCAGGGCCAGGGCGGCTACCAGGCCGCGACCGTCCGCGACGCCTCCCGCGGCCGCGACTGGGACGGGAGCGACCGCGTCCACGACCTGGGGCACCAGGGCCATGGTGGCGATGCGCCCGGTGTGACCGCCGCCCTCGGTCCCCTGGGCGACAACGATGTCCGTGCCGCCCTCGACCACCCTGCGGGCGTGGCGGACAGCCCCGATCACGGCCATTACAGTCATGCCGTGGCGGTGCATCTCCTCGGCGTAGGGGGCGGGATTGCCCAGGCCGGAGGCGAATACCGGCACCTCTTCATTGAACATCACCTCGATCATCTGCTCCAGCCCGGGCCAGCCTTGGGCCAGCAGGAGGTCGACGCCGAACGGCTTATCGGTCAGATCCTTGATCTTGCGGATCTGCTCCTGCAGGATGGCCGGGGTCATCATGGCGGCGCCGATGACCCCCAGGCCGCCAGCGTTGGAAACAGCGGCGACGAGATCGGCCGTGGCCACGCCCCCCATGCCCGCCTGGATGACAGGGTACTCGATCCCAAGCTTCTCCGTCAGCTCAGTCTTGAACATCACAATCTCCTATCTCCCCTTGAACTGCCACCTGCGCTTCTCGAAGCAGACGCAGGCAGCCCCCGTCTGCGTGGCTGATCAGCTTAGCTCAGCAGTACCCCGGAGGCTCATCGCCACAATGATAGCGCAAGCTCGCTCGGCGGCAAGGCCTGGCCCGCTCACGAGCCGCCGGCCATCTCCCCCGCCCCGTTTGACAGCGCCCCGGCCGTCGCCCAACATGGAAATGAGAACTCAATCGAAGAAAGCCCTCGCCCCGTCACCCCTGCCACAGTCCGCCGGAAGGAGATCAGCATGGGCATCCTAGACATCTTTCGGAAGAAGCCCGCCACCGCTGTCGATCCTGTCTGCCACATGATCGTCGAAAAGGGCAGAGCCCGCGCCACCAGCGAGTACGAGGGCGAGACGTACTACTTCTGCGCCCCCGGCTGCAAGCACATGTTCGACGAGGACCCACCCAAGTACATAGGTGCTGACAAGCCCGCGGTGGGGATGTAGTCGGCCCTCGCGCCCCGGGGGGCAGGTCAAGCGTGGGGGGTCACGCTCAGCGATCAGTGCAGTATACTCGGCGACCCCACGCCACAGATAGTGGCAGGCGCGGATCGACACCTGTGCGGCACCTACTTGACGTATGCCTGCACAGCACGCTACCCTAAGTATAGGCTAAGCCCCACATAATTATTGGGCTAAGATGGCCCGACCCGGGAAGAGACTCGTCGTGCGTGGGAGCACAGCGGTCGGGAAGATCATCACTCCGTGAACGCCTTTCCGTTCCTTGAAGGAGGTGGAAGCTGGGCCCCAGTTTTCTCATAACTCTGCGAGAAGGCCTGGAGGCCGGGCTCATTCTGGCCATCATACTGGCTTACCTCAGATCCACGAACCAGCGGCCGCACTTCCGTACGGTGCTGGTGGCGGCCATAGCCGCAATAGCCGTCAGCCTCGGGGCCGGAGCAGCGATCTTCGCCATCGCTGGCGAGTTCGAGGGAAGGGCGGCGGCGGCGTTTGAGGGCACCGCGATGTTGGCCGCGGCCGGCGTGCTCAGCTGGATGATCGTATGGATGCGGCAGCAGTCAGTCCGGATCAAGAGCAGCCTAGAACGCGAGATGGCGGAGGCGATAGGGATGGGGTCAGTGTTCGCGCTCGCCCTCATTCCGTTCAGCGCTATCCTGAGAGAGGGGCTGGAGATGGCGGTGTTCCTGTTCGCCGCCACGCGAACGGCGACGCCGCTGGAGTCCACAATTGGCGCAACGACAGGTGCGATCGTCGCCATCGGCCTGACCTGGGGGATCTATAGCGGTGGCTATCGGGTGAACCTCCGAGCGTTCTTCAATGTGACTGGCATCCTTCTGATCGCATTCGCGGCGGGGCTGCTGGCACACGGGATACATGAGCTGCAGGAGGCCGCCCTGTTGCCCGTCTTCGTCGAGCACGTTTGGGACATCAACCACATACTCGACGACGGGAGCGGAGTGGGCCTGTGGCTGAAGGCTTTGTTTGGCTACAATGGCAACCCGTCTCTGTTGGAGGTTGTGGCATACCCCACGTACCTAGTGCTGGCTCTTTCGTACTTCGTGGCGCTGCGGCCGCGCGCAGAGGCGATCGCGCCGGCGCATGCTCCGGCACCAGCGCAGGTACGGCTGCCCGAGCGCGAGGCGGGACCGCAGATCACCCGTTAGGGGCGTCGCGGCGCGCGAGCGCCTGCGTTCGTCCGCGAATGCGGACGTGGCTGCCCAGCCCACCGGTAGCGGGGCGGAGGCTTTCCCGCGCGGTGCGGGCCGTCTATAATCGGCTGTCGGCAACCATCTTATGTCTGGCCGTAAACGTATCGCTCTGGGAGGCGCCCTCGCTTGCGTCGGCGTGGCCGTCGTCCTGATGGTCCTCTGGCCGTTCCGCTCGGATTCGCCCTCCGCACCGCCGGCTGTGTGGCATCCGCCGGATAGTGTGCCTGCATCCGAGAGGGGCCAGGACGAACCGGCTCCGACTACACCTCCGGCCGAGGCCGGCGAACCGGCGGACCCCACGCCGAGCCAGCCCACCCCATACGAGGCGGATTGCCAGCCCGCCCCCGGCCCCGATCCCCTGACTGAAAGCCAGATCCTCTCCTACTACGGCAACCCGTACACGGCCGACATGGGCATCCTGGGCGAACTGCCGCCGAAAACGCTGGTGGAGAAGCTCAAGGCCCACGCCCAGCTCTACGATTCCCTTAACGGGCCTCGGGATGTCCAGCCAGCCCTCCACCTGGTGTACGCCACCGCTCAGAGCAACCCGGGTCGCGAAGGCCTCCACCTCCTATACGTGGACGAGGAGACCTTGCGGGAGTACATCCGGCTCGCCTGTGAGAGCGGCCTGCTCATCTTCCTGGACCTCCAGATCGGTCGCAGCGACGTGCAGAGCGAGCTGACCAAGATCCTCCCCTACCTGGAGCAGCCGCACGTCCACGCCGCCCTCGATCCCGAGTTCGCCATGCCGCAGGGCGAGGTGCCGGGCGAGAGCATCGGCTCTCTGGACGCCGCCGACGTCAACGCCGCCCAGGCCCTCCTCCAGGAGTTC
>CAYFYG010000367.1:0-1527 GCA_964347225.1 uncultured Dehalococcoidia bacterium
TCCATGTCGGTGAAGAGGATGGTCACCAAGCCCGACGGGGCGGGTTCAGCTCCCGCCTGCGGTTCACCTTCCGCCAGGAAACCGTTGATGGCGTCCAAGATGGGCTTGGTGTCACCCCACCAGGGCACATGAATGTCGCCCTCCAGTGGCTCAAGGCGGGCGCCGGGGATCAGTGCCGCCATCTCGCGGGCCACCTTGAAGGGGCACATGTTGTCGCGGCGGCGGTGTACCACGAGCGTGGGCGTTCGAATCTTTTCGAGCAGCGGCGTAGCATCAACATTCTCGATGGCGTTAATCCACCTCGCAGCGATATCGCCAGTGGTCGACTGTCGCTGCATCTTCGTCAGGAAGGCCATCTGGGAGGGGTCGCCGGACGGTGCGAAGAGTGACGATATGGCTGCGGACCCCATTCCCCACTGGGCGCGAACCACTGCCTTGAAAGGTTGGACAACTTCCGGAGGATGGGTCGAGCGATGATACGATCCATAGAGCACCAGGTGGGATACGCGCTCGGGGTGGCGGACCGTATAGGCTAGGACTGTGGGGGCGCCTTCTGAAACGCCCATCAGGGCAAAACCCTCCAGGCCAAGCGCATCGACTACCGCCTCGAGGTCTTTGAGCTGACCTTCCATGGAGAGGTCAGGGGCATTCCAGTCGCTGAGCCCGGTGCCGCGCTTGTCGAAGCGAACCAGAAGACGGGGCTCGGCGAGCCCCTGCCAAAATGCCCGAGCGTCCGGATAGTCCCACTCGACTTGGAGATGGCTCACCCAGCCATGGGCCACCACCAGGGGCGGGCCCTTGCCTGCCGTAGCGTAGGCGATGCGGACGCCGTCGGAAGTGATGCAGAAGCGGATTTGCTGTTCCATAGCGGAGCTATCCTACCTCATCCGAGGAAGCCGATCGGCGGCGGAACTCATGGTCGATGATCCCGTAGATGACGCTGTCGACCCAACGACCGTCGACCCAGTCCGCCTGGCGCATCACGCCCTCCTGGACGAACCCCAGCTTTTCGTAGACGTGCCGGGCGCGGGCGTTGTAGTCGTAGGTGCCGAGCCAGACACGGTGAAGGCCAACGGTATCGAAGAGGAAGGAAAGGAAGGTACGGAGGGCGTCGGTGCCGTAGCCGCGATCGCGATAGCCGGGCTCGCCCACGATGATGTCGATGTCAGTGCTGCGGCCGGCGGTGTCGACGCGGTTGTAGTTGACCATGCCGATGGGACGCCCGTCGGCTTCGATAGTGAAGCAGCGGCCGCGATTCAGTTGGGAGCCGTCGAGGTAGTGGGGCTCCCAATGGGCGAGGAAGTCGTGGAGATCCCTGTGGTGATCGCGGCCTCCCCAGAAGGGTTGTACGTCAGGGTCGCTCACCCAGTCATAGAGCATGGGCGCCTCATCACGGTTCATGGGACGGATGCGCACCATGCTGCCGCGGAGATCGGCGGTATTGACGGCAGCGAGTTTGAGTTGTGGGATACTCGGCTCCACCTGACGTTGCCCCTCCTACCGGCAGCAAGCATAGCGCCGGAGGGG
>CAYFYG010000368.1:0-3283 GCA_964347225.1 uncultured Dehalococcoidia bacterium
GAGGCCGGGGTACGTGCGCTCGAGTCGCTCCCGCTCCGCGTCCGGATCGCCGCCCGCGCCGACGTCGAACAGCTTCCGCACCAGCGAGTAGCCGTTGGTGTGCAGGCCACTCGAGGGCAGGCCCAGGAGGACACCCCCCTCACGGATGCGCGAGCCGTCGATGATGGCGTCCCTCTCGACGACGCCGACCACGAAGCCCACCAGGTCGAAGTCGCCGCCGGCGTAGAGGCCGGGCATGTCGGCGGTCTCGCCGCCGAGGAGGGCGCAACCGGCCTCGCGGCAGGCATCAGCGACGCCGGCCACCATGGCGAGCTTGGCCTCGTCGGTCACATCGGTGCCGCCGATGTAGTCGAGAAAGAACAGCGGCTCGGCGCCAGCAGTGAAGATATCGTTGACGCAGTGGCTGACGAGGTCGTGGCCCAGCCCCTCGTAGCGTCCGAGGACGGCGGCCAGCTTGACCTTGGTGCCCACGCTGTCGGTGCTGGCCACCAAGACGGGATCGCGGTAGGAGCCGAGGCGGAAGAGGCCGCCGAAGGGGCCGACGGCGGCGATGACCTCAGGGCGGTGAGTAGGGCGAGCCAGGTCGGCGAAGCGGGAGACGAGGCGTTCGGCGGCATTGATGTCAACACCGGCGTCGGCGTAGGAAGTAATGCGGGGCGTCTTGTGTCGACTCATGCCTTTCTCAGCCGCTTGTAGTTCCAGAGGCCCAGGATGAGCGACGCATCCGCTTCTAGTGGCGGTCGTCCTCCCAAGTCCAGGCGGCACCGACGGGCTCCCGGCGGCCGCCACGGCCCACCCGCTCGAACACGAGCTTGTCCATTTGGAGCTGCACGGGCATCGGGTACTCGCCGGTGAAGCAGGCGGTGCAGAAGGAACTGCGGGACTGTTCGACGGCACGCATGAGCCCTTCGATGCTCAGGTAATCCAGGGAATCGGCACCGATGTAGCGCCTGATCTCCTCCACGCTCTTGCTGGAGGCGATGAGCTCCCACTGGGTGGCCATATCGACGCCGAAGTAGCAGGGGTGCTGGATGGGCGGCGAGCAGATGCGCATGTGCACCTCGCTGGCGCCCGCCCTGCGCAGCATCTCCACCACCTTGGGGGTGGTGGTGCCGCGGACGATGGAGTCGTCCACCACCACGATCCGCTTTCCGGATATCACCTGCTTCATTGGGTTGAACTTGAGGTAGACCCCCTGGTCGCGCAGGCGCTGGTCGGGCTGGATAAAGGTGCGACCGACGTAGCGGTTCTTGACGAGGCCCTCGCCGTAGGCGATACCGGACTCGCGGGAGTAGCCGATGGCGGCGGCAATGGCGGAGTCGGGCACGCCGAGGACCAGATCGGCCTCCACGGGTGTCTGTCGGGCCAACTCGCGGCCCATGCCCATGCGCGCGGGGTAGAGGAGTTTGTCGCGCAGGACGGTGTCGGGCCGGGCGAAGTAGATGTACTCGAAGACGCAGAGGGCGGCACGGGGGGCCTCCACGGCATGGAAGGTGTCGACTCCGCTGTGGTCAATGATCACGGCCTCACCGGGGGCAATCTCACGCACGAAGTCGGCGCCCAGGTGGTCCAGGGCGCAGGTCTCGGAGGCCACCACCCAGCCGGTGCTGTTGAGCCTGCCCAAGCAGAGAGGGCGCACTCCATAGGGATCGCGCATGGCGATGAGCTGGCGGGGCGTCAGGGCCACGAGGCAGTACGCACCCTGGATGGCCCGCATGACATTGGTGACCCGCTGGTGCCAGTCCGCGCCGGGGGCGGAGGCCAGCATCTGGGCAACCACCTCGGTGTCCGAGGAGGAGTTGAAGTCGTAGCCGTGATCCTCGAGGCCGTTGCGAAGGATCTCGGCGTTGATCAGGTTTCCGTTGTGGCAAAGGGCCAGTTGTCCGTGCTCACCTTCGACGTACACCGGCTGGGCGTTCTCGATGCGGGTGGAGCCGGTAGTGGAGTAGCGGTTGTGTCCGATGGCGACGAAGCCGGGTAGGAACGGTAGGTCGTTCTCATCGAACACCTGGGACACCAAGCCCATTCCGGTACGAATGTGGATGCGGCGTCCGTTGCCTGAGGCGATGCCAGCGCTCTCCTGGCCGCGGTGCTGGAGGGCGTAGATGCCGTAGAAAGTGATACGCGCTACGTCTTCATCCGGCGCAAACACGCCGAAGACGCCGCACTTCTCTCGCCAGTTAGGATGCACGAAAATCCCTGCCCGGAGGAAGGCAGGTCAGAAGGGTCTCCAAAGAGTAGTGTGCCTGCACCGAAAAGCTATTGGCCCTCGCTGCTGCTCAGCGAAGGCATTGTAGCACGAGGAACAAACGTGGGGCAAGCGAATGCGGCTACGCTATCCGCTCTCCGTTCTGCTGCTATGGCAAGAATATGCCACGCGACCGGTAAGCACCTCTTCTCAATCGCCGCGGCGCCAACGCCTCAACTTCAACACGCCGACTCGCGCCGCAACCCGCGGCGCTGCCCTGTCGCCCTCGCCGTGCGGTCTACGTTGCTGCCTTCCGTCAGCACCCGCGGCGGCAAGCGCAGGAGCACCTCATTTCTTGGGGCCCTGGCCGGGCTTCCCGTCATCATCTGTGCAGGTCTCGCCCCATGAACCTAATGGCGCCGGCATCATCTTGTTCAGGTCAAGGAGGTTGATCACCCCGTCGGGGACTATGTCCCTGCGAACGCTGTAAGGCCCATTACCCGGGCTGGTGCCCCACGAGCCTAATGGTGGCGGCAATAGCTTGTTGAGGTCCACGATGTTGACTAACTGACTGTCATCGAAGTCCGGCGGCCACTTATCATCCGCCTCGTCGTCAGGGTCCGGCGTGTTCGCGCAGGAGTCAGCCGGGTCCGTGCCGATGACGCCCTCGTCCGCATCCGTGAACCCGTCGCAGTCCCCGTCCCCTTCCGGGACGGGCCAGGGGGGCACGATCAACGGGCAGCTGTCGCAGGCGTCGCCAAGGCCGTCGCCGTCGGTGTCCTCCTGGCCGGGGTTGGCAGTGTCTGGGCAGTTGTCGCTGTCACCCGTCTTGGGGGGTAGGAATCCGATGCCCTCGCATACGCCGTCGCTGTCGACATCGTTGCGCGAGTCGTCGGGGCAATCGTCGCAGGCATCGCCAAGGCCGTCGCCGTCGCCGTTCTCCTGGCCTGGGTTCGCAGTGTCCGGACAGTTGTCGGCGATGTCGAACACGACGTCCAGGTCTGGGTCCTCGCAATGGTCCCCCTCGGGCGTCCCAGGGTGGACGTCGTTTTCCTGGTTCGGGTTCATCGTGTCTGGGCAGTTGTCGCAGGCGTC
>CAYFYG010000369.1:0-4754 GCA_964347225.1 uncultured Dehalococcoidia bacterium
GGTAGGCGGTGGTGAGGCCGGCCACGCCCCCTCCGATAATGCCGACGGTCTGCGGCTCGTCGCTCATTCGGCCTGTTCCGCCAGGGCGGTTACCGGTTCGCTCCCGGTGCCTCCCAGCGTCCGACCGAGAGAAAGGTTGATGGCCCACAGGAAGAACAGCCCGGCGACGATGACGGGCAGCAGCAACAGGCCGTGCAGGGCCACGGCGTAAGCGCCGGCCACTGCTGAGCCGACGCCGAGGAAGGTGAGAGTCTCCTTGGCCAGCAGTTCGAAGGGGCCGATGCCGCCGGAGGCGGAAGGGAGAGTGATGGCCAGGTTCGCGGCCGCGGCCACCATCAGGTAGGCGGCGAACCCCTCGCCGATGTCGAAGGAGAGGCCCACGAGGTAGTACATCAGCGCCTCCAGCAGCCAGGCGCCCACGGAGGTGACGAGCACCAGGCTCACCACGTATGGGCTCTGGAGGCACTGCAGCCCGATCAGGAAGGACTCGATCAGGCTCTGGGCTCGCCGGCGCAGGGCACCGGGCAGGAGGCCGATGAGACGGTCCGCCCACTGGCTGGCCCGGTCTGGAGACGACGCTACGTAGATGAAGATGACAAGGAGGACGGCGAAAGCCAGGGTCATGCCGATCGCAAGGCCCCGGAGCTCGCTGCTGAGCCCCAGGACGGCGCCGGCCAGAACCAGGAAGCCTACCAAGACGACGCCGTCGAAGACGCGCTCGACAGCTATCGTGCCCAGCGTGGACATCTTGCTCACCTTGTGCCGCTCACCCAGGAC
This sequence comes from uncultured Dehalococcoidia bacterium, assembly GCA_964347225.1. Taxonomy (GTDB): domain Bacteria; phylum Chloroflexota; class Dehalococcoidia; order SM23-28-2; family RBG-16-64-32; genus DAOUMF01. The sequence continues at coordinate 778 of CAYFYG010000369.1, forward strand.
GTACGCCCGGACGAGCTCACCGGTGCGCAGGGGCAGGAGGTTGTTCGCCATGTAGCCGATGATCACGATGGGGTACAGGGTGGTGGCGCTCAGGCTGGCGAGCGGCCGCAGGAGGTAGTGCCAGCGCAGCGATCGCACGGCGGCGGACGCGAACCAGATGGCGATGGCGGGGACGACCCACCAGTAGTTGGCTTGGGCGAGGGCATCGGCGAACTCTGGCAGGTCGGTCCGCCAGAAGAACAAGCTCAGGAACAGGGCGGTGCCGCCAAGGCCCAACCAGAGCTTGCGGGAGGTGATGAACGTCGGCATCTCTTCCTAGAGAACGGTGCCTCCATTATAGGGGCCGTTGCTCGTGTCGAAAACGTACACGGCGTTCTGGAGGGTGCCCAGAGGTTGCTGGAGAGGGAATGCAGGCCGGGTCAGCCGTTCAGCCAGCCTGGTCTGACCTCCTGTCGGCCGCAGCGGCCAGCCAGGGGCGCCGCAGGCGTAGCCGCAGCAGGCCCCGCAGGTCCTCCACTATCGTCGCTGCCACATTCACACGCGTATCTTTGTCTTCGTCCCACACTACCGGTACGTCCTTCACCCGGTACCCGAGCTTCTCCGCTAGGATCAGCAGCTCCGTGTCGAAGAACCAGTCGTTGTCCTCTATCAGGGGGACGACGCGCTGGGCGGCCTCTCGACTCGCTGCCTTGAAGCCGCACTGTGCGTCGCTGAAGCTCGTGGAGAACGCCGCCTTGATCATCAAGTTGTAGCCCCCGGTCAGCACCCTCCGCCCCAGCGATCGTTTCACCTGTGAGTCCTGCGCCAGCCGCGAGCCGATGGCGACGTCGAATCCCTCTTCGGCGATCGCCCCGATGAGGGCCGGGAACGCCTCCAGGTCGGTCGAGAGGTCCACGTCCATATAGCTGACGATCTCCATGGGGCTTTCCAGCCAGGTCCGCTTGAGGGCGCGGCCACGGCCCTTGGCCTCGATTCGCACGTACTCCACCTGGTCGCCGTACTCGTCGGCCAGGCGCCGGCCCACCTCCGGCGTGCCGTCCACGGAGGCGTTGTCGGCAATGACGATGCGCCAGGAGTGGGGGAAGGCTGGCTCCGACAGAAAGGTGCAGAGCTTGGGGATCGTGCGAGGGAGTGCGCGCTCCTCGTTGTAGACGGGGACGGCAACGTCGACGGTGGTCACGTGAGACCCCTGATCCCAACTGCCCTGCTATCGGAGGCTACCAGTGGAGGTTAGCAGTTCTGACCTCCCACTTCAACGCGGTGCGAGGCTTCACAGCAGAATCCGCTTGGGGGCGGTGCTGACCGCCCGGCGGAAGTTATGGATTAGGCGGCGGCCCTCCGCCAGCTCCTCCACCCGGCAGCGCCGCGGATTGGCCAGCGCCCCCTCGATCTCCTTTCTCAGGCGCGACGTGTCCTCCCGCAGCTCGCTGCTCCCCTCAAGCTCGTCGGTCCCCAGCGCCGTCTCCATCTGCGCGTCGGCCAGCGCCAGCAGCCAGCCGGCGATCAGCTCCGCCCAGGCCAGGTGGAAAGCGCTATCGGCGAAAGCCAGCGCCAGCTTCTGCCCGCCGGAGTCGGGCCCCGTCTGGAGGACGGTGCTGCCGAAGTGGGGCATCGTAAGGTCGGTGAGGAAGCGGTACACGCTCCCCAGACGCTTGTCCTCGGCTAGGACCGAGGCTCCCCGGTAGCGTCCCATGTCGATGCACGTGGCGCGGCGTTCCGGGTCCTTGCTCAGCCCCCCGGCCAGCCACTCATGGTATTCGTCGAACTGATCGGCCAGCAGGGAGCGCTGAGCGGCGATGCAGTCGCAGGCAGCCCGCAGCAGGGGCGGACACGAGCCGTAAGATGCCAGACTCAGCAGCACGCACACGTCCGAGAGGTAGGAGAACGTGCGCGACCAGAGCCCCAGCAAGGCCGCGGTCTCCGGCCCGCGCCTCCTGGCTAACGCAGCGGCGATCGCCAGCTGGAGGTTCATTGCCCGCTCGAACAGGGATAGGTCGGAGGACAGGAGGAAGTGCGTCTGGCGGTGGGCGTCCTGCACCGTCGGCGCTGCCGCCGCCGGCCGGCCCGGCAGGTCGTAGCGCTCCCGCAACGTGAAGCGCGCGATCCTCACGGGCGATCCGTCGCTCATGCCTCGATGACCCCTCCCTTCACCTCCGCTTGGAGCCAACAAACCACCAAACCACGGAACCAACCGGTTTGCAGGTTTGCTGGTTCTCTGGTTCGGGTGGGACGGAGCTGTGTGGCCTCACTGCCAGCCCTTGCGTGCCTGCGCCCTCATCGCCAGGGGCCCGATGGGCCAGTTGTAGCCGTACATCATCGCCTTGTTGATGTCCTCTTCCGAGGCGACCCCCTCTTCCAGGATCGCCTGCGCTTCCCGTATCGCCGCGTAGAAGACACGGTTGGCGATGAACCCGTACTTGCCGGGGGCATCCTTCACCCGCACGCTCACCTTGCCGATCCGCTCGCACACCGACTCCAGGGCCTGGATCGTCTCCTCGCCCGTGTCCGGGGCGTGGATCAGCTCCACCAGCTTCATGATGGGCGCCGGGCTGAACCAGTGCATACCGATGAACCGCGGCCGCCGCGCCTCCTTCACCGCCTGGCTCAGCTCGCCGATCACGAGGCCAGAGGTGTTGGTGGCGAACACTGCCTGCTCCTGCATGAGACCATCCATCTCGCCCCACACCTTCAGCTTCAGCTCCTTGTCCTCTGGCACCGCCTCGATGATCAGGTCCACGTCCTTGAGATCTTCCACCTTCGTGGTGAACGACAGGTTGGCGATGGCTCTGTCCATCTGCTCCTGGCTCGTCTTGCCTCGCTCCACGCCTTTCGCGAGGCCGTAGCGGCCGTCCACGATGGTGGAGCGGGTCTTCTCCAGAAGCTCGTCGTTCAGGTCGCGGATGGCGACCTTGAGGCCGCCCAGGGCCAGGGCCTGGCCGATGCCCCCGCCCATGACGCCGCCGCCGAGGATGCCTGCGCTCTTGATCTCGATGGGCATGTGGGGAACCTCCTTCCGGCCTGCCCAATCCTTCGATCTATTCGCCAGTCTGTCAGCGCGGCGAGACTACCCGCTGCCCTGCTTCTTCGCGAGCATACTCCGCCCCGCATACCGTGCCTTCGCCTCCAGCTCCTCCTCGATGCGCAGCAGCCGGTTGTACTTCGCTGTCCGCTCGCCGCGCGTGGGAGCGCCCGACTTGATCTGGCCGCAGCCGGTGGCCACCGCCAGGTCCGCTATCGTCGTGTCCTCCGTCTCCCCGCTGCGATGCGACATAACGCAGGCCCAGCCCGCCTTGCCTGCCTCCGCCATCGCCTCCAACGTCTCCGTCAGCGTACCGATCTGGTTCACCTTGATGAGCACCGCGTTCGCCGAGCCCTCAGTCACCCCGCGGCGGATGCGCTCCACGTTGGTGACGAACAGGTCGTCTCCAACGAGCTGTACCCGCTCGCCGAGCCGTTGGGTGAGGAGCCGCCACCCGTCCCAGTCGTCCTGAGCCATCCCGTCTTCGATGGACATGATTGGGTAGCGGTCCACCCAGCCGCCCCACAGGTCCACAAGTTCCTCGGGGGCCAGCGTGCGACCCTCCTGGGCCAGGACGTAGCGCCCGTCGGCCTCCAGTTCGGACGTGGCCGGGTCCAGGGCCAGCGCGACCTCTTCGCCGGGCTGATAGCCCGCGGCCTCGATAGCCCGCAGGGCCAGCGTCGCGGCGTCGTCGTTGCGGGCCAGCGGCGGCGCGAACCCGCCCTCGTCGCCCACGGTGGTGGGCAGTCCGTCGTCTTGCAGGATGCGGCCAAGGGCGTGGCATACCTCCGAGCCCATCCGCAGCGCCTCCGCGAAGGAGGAGGCGCCCACCGGGGCCACCATGAACTCCTGGAAGTCCACCGAGCCTGCGGCGTGCCTGCCCCCGTTGAGGATGTTGAACAGCGGCAGCGGCATGAGGTCGGCCCTTTCTTGCGAGAGGTACATATATAGTGGAAGG
>CAYFYG010000370.1:0-7474 GCA_964347225.1 uncultured Dehalococcoidia bacterium
GAGTCCATGAATATGGCCGCTGTATGGAAGCTCCCCATCGTCTGGGTGTGCGAGAACAACAGCTACGCGGGTCTAGGCCCGACGTCCATGTCGACGGCAGTCACTGACATCGCCGACACGGCGGCATCCTATGGAATGCCAGGAGAGAGCGTGGATGGAAACGACGTGCTCACAGTCTTCGAGGCGACGCAGCGTGCGGTTGACCGCGTCAGGGCGGGCGAAGGGCCCTCCCTGGTTGAGCTGAAGACGTATCGTGTCCGGCCGTTCGCCGAGGGCGTGGTTGACCCCCGCGACCCGCACGAGGTGGAGGCCTGGAAGCGGAGGGACCCCATCGAGGGATTCCGCCGACGGCTCCTGGAACGGGGCATCCTGAGCAAGGACTTGATTGCCCGCATCCAGGAGGAGGCGGAGCGGGAGATGCAGGCTGCACAGGCCTTTGCGGAGGAGAGCCCGTTCCCGGAGCCCGAAGAGGCGTTCGAGGACCTGTACGCCTGATCATGCGTACCCTCACCTTCACCCAGGCGGTGAACGAAGCGCTCCGAGAGGAGATGCGGAGAGACCGGTCGGTGTACATCCTCGGCCAGGGCCTCTACTGGGGCTTTGGAGGCCCAGGGGTGGCATCCGGTCTCCTCGAGGAGTTCGGCGCATCGCGTGCAAGGACTGCGCCCCTGAGCGAGACGGCCATCACGGGCTCCTGCGTCGGGGCCGCGCTGCATGGCATGCGACCGGTAGCCCAGCTCGGCTTGGCTGACTTCGTCTTCTGTGCCCTAGACGAAATCCTGTCCAAGGCGGGAAAGTGGCGCTACACACACGGCGCCAACGCGGGCATGACGCTACCCATCGTGTTCTTGGAAACGATTGGTGGCTATGTGAGCGGCGCCTCGGAGCACTCACAGTCGCCCTTGGGACTCTACATGCACGCGCCAGGACTGAAGCTTGCCACACCCAGCACGCCCTACGATGCCAAGGGCCTCCTGAAGACGGCCATCAGGGACGACAACCCGGTGCTGTTCTTCATGCACAAGCGCCTCATGAGGGATGAGGGCCCTGTCCCAGAGGAGGAATACACCGTCCCGTTCGGCCTCGCCGAGGTCAGACGAGAGGGACGAGACGTCACCGTCGTGGCCACGGCCTATATGTTGTCCCTTGCCTCGCGGGCGGCCGTTGCTCTGGAAGAGCGGGGCGTCGGGGTGGAGATCATCGACCCGCGCACCCTGGAGCCGCTGGACATAGAGACCGTCGTCCGGTCGGTGCGCAAGACCGGACGGCTCGTCGTCGTAGACGAGGACACAGAGCGCTGCGGCGTAGGCGCGGAGATCGCCGTGCAAGTCATGGAACGAGCCTTCGGTGCGCTCAAGGCGCCTGTTCAGCGGGTGGCCAACCCTAACCTTCCCGTCCCCTATAGCCGCCCCCTAGAACGAGCCGTCTTGCCCTCGAAGGAGAAGATCGAGCGTGCCATTCTGCAGGCGCTAGCTCCGTCTGGGTGATCGTGTGGGGCCTGACCGTCGGCTGGCCCTTGGATATAGTACCAGCGGACCTTCATCCTGGCTTCCGTCAGCGCAGTGAGTGTGGGCGGTATCACTCCCGCGTCAACGAGGCAGAATCCTTCTCAGGCATCGCACTGGACCCTCAGGGCGGAGATGGAAAGGTGCCGGACGCGTCCCAAAATGAGCAAGGGTCAGCACGTTGGAGATGTCTTCGTCCCCGGTGTGCTTTCACCTCTGAGGATCGAAGAGCTGAGTGATCGGTTCAGGAGGGATCAGACGAGGCACGCCCTAATTCGTCGAAACGACGAGTCGAGAATGACGCTGGCCCTGCTGGAAGATATGGAGTCGGCGGTCCTTGAGCTAGTGGATTTCGAGCTACGCAAGGTAGGTGTTGCCATCCCGGAGGATTAGCCAATGACACGGCGACGACGTGCCGTCAGTGGCCAGAAACGGACGAACCCAGATACGAAATGGGCGCTCTTGGACGGCGACGGGCAGTCTGGAGTGGTTTAGGAAACCGTTGCTCTATCCGGCTGAGCTGCCGGGTCACCAGAGAGATCATAGCCGAATAGTGGAGGGGGAAGATGAAAGAAACTGGTGGAGATAGCGGGACTCGAACCCGCAACCTCCGCGATGCGAACGCGGCGCTCTCCCAGTTGAGCTATATCCCCACCGCATCGATTATAGGTACGCTGTCGAAAACCCGTCAAGGAAACGGAGTGCGGCCTCGGAGGAGGCCCTACCCCTTCTTGCCAGTGTCCGGGGTCAGCCCCGGCACCTCCTCGATCACCATGCGCCCACGCTGCAGGTCGATATCCTTGACGATGTCGTCCGTGGCTGGCACCAGTATCTCGCCTCTCTCGCCCTGGACCACGTAGACGTCGTTGGCGCCGGTGTCGAGGACATCAGTGACGCGGCCCAGGAGGGCGTCGGCCGTGCTGTGCACGGCGAGACCGACTAGCTGAAAGCGGTAGTATTGCCCCTCGCCCAGCGGCTCCAGCTCGCTCTCCGGCACGGTGAGCAGTTGGTGCCGCAGTGCGAGGGCCGTTTTGCGGTCGTCGATGCCCGACAGCTTGAGGTAAGCTAGCCTTTTCTGCCAGCGGCAGCTCTCGATAGTGCGGCGCTGTCCGGCCACGGTCACGCCGCGCCCCGGAGCCAGCCTCTCCCGCTTGTCCACCAACGGGCTGACTCTGACGACGCCACGCATGCCCCAGGCGGTGCTCACGCGGCCGATGGCGACGTATCCGGGCGGGACATGCTCCATAGGCGTCCCGCTTGCGTCCTAGCCGATCTCTAGGATCGCCCTTGTGCCCTTGCGTATCGCGGCCACCTTGAGGAGGGTGCGCATGGCGTTGGCGATCCGCCCCTGCTTGCCGATGACCTTGCCCATGTCCGATTCCGCGACCTTGAGGTGGAACACGACCTCATCTCCCGAGTCCTCCTCCGTTACCTCCACCTCATCCGGATAGTCGACGATGGCACGGGCCATGAACTCGATGAGTTCCTTCATGGGGGTTACTCCGTGGTGTCAGCGTTCGCTGGGGTTTCGCCTTCCGCCTCGGCGCTGGCCTCGGCTGGCTCGGGTTCGGGTTTTTCAACTTTGGCCGCCGCCTTGGACTTCTTCCGGGGCTTAGCTTTGGTGCCCTCGGGGGGCTTGGGTTCGGGCTTTTCATCTTTGGCCGCCGCCTTGGCTTCCTCCTGGGGCTCGGCTTCCGTGTCCTCGGCGGCCGCGGGTTCGGCCTCCGGCGGTGCCTCGGCTTCTGGGCCTTCGGCGGCCGCGGCTTCGGGTTGCGGCTCAGGCTCAGCTTCGGCCTCCGTCGGCGCCTCCGCTCCGGTCGCCTCGGCGGGTTGAGGTTCGAGCTGTTCCTCTGTGGTCGCTGCCTTGGCCTCCTCAGGCTCCTCGGCTTCTGGGCCTTCGGCGGCCGCGGCTTCGGGTTGCGGCTCAGGCGCAGCTTCGGGCTCCGCCGGCGCCTCCGCTGCGATAGCTTCGGCGGCGGTCTCCTCGGCCCTCTTGGGCTTGACGGGGGTCTTGCGGTCCCACGCCACGGGGGCGCGGCCGGCGCGCTCCATCACACCGATGCGGGTGAGCAGCTTGGCCGCCGTCTCTGAGGGCTGAGCGCCGCGGCGGAGCCACTCCGCGGCCTCATCCTCCTGCACCACGAGTGTGGCGGGCTGCGTGCGCGGGTTGTAGTGACCAATGATCTTGATGAACGCCCCATCACGCGGCGCTCGCGAGTCAGTAACGACAAGCCGGTAGGACGGCTGCTTCTTCTTACCTACTCTGGAAAGGCGGATTCGGAGCAATAAGCACCTCCAGTGTGCGGGTTTTCGGGTCAGTCCTACCTAAGAAGCGGCGAGATCTTGGCGCCGCGTCCGGTGGTTATCTGCTGCATGATGCGTTTCGCTTCTCTGTACTGCTTCAGGAGACGGTTGACGTCGGTGGGGGTGGTGCCGCTCCCGCTGGCGATGCGCCGGCGTCGGCTGCCGTCGATGATGTCAGGGCTGCGGCGTTCCTCCGGCGTCATGGAGTAGATGATCGCCTCCACACGGTCGAGGAACCTTTCGTCGACATCCTCGATGCTGAGGCGGCTCTTGATCTGGGAGAGCCCCGGCACCAGTCCGACGAGCTGGGTGAGGGAGCCCATGCGTCTCACCCGCTGGTACTGGGCAAGGAAGTCCTCCAGGGTGAGGCTACCCTTCTTCATCCGCTCCGAGAGAGACTCCACGTCCTCGTCGGTCAGTTCCGCTTTTGCCTTCTCGATGAGGGTGAGCACATCGCCCATGCCCAGGATGCGGGAGGCGAAGCGCTCCGGGTAGAACGGCTCCAGAGCGTCGGCTTTCTCACCCGTACCGACGAACTTGATCGGCACGCCGGTCACCGCACGGACGGAGAGGGCGGCCCCGCCGCGGGCGTCGCCGTCCAGTTTGGTGAGGATGAGGCCGGTCAGGCCGACGGCCCGGTTGAACCCCTCGGCGGCGTGCACCGCCTCCTGCCCGGTCATGGCGTCTGCCACCAGGAGGACCTCGCTGGGGTTCAGTACGTCCTTCAGGCCCGCCAGCTCCCCGAGCTGCTCGCTGTCGAGTTGGACATAGCCTACCGTGTCCACTAGGATCACGGATGCTCCCGTGCTCTTGGCCTCTTTGAGGCTCGCTTCGCAGACATCCCGTGGTCGGGCACTGCCGTCCTGAGCGAACACCGGGATGTTGAGCTGCTTCCCCAGGGCGACGAGTTGTTCAACGGCGGCTACGCGCTCAGGGTCGGCGGCTACCATGAGAGGGCTTTCGCCCTGGCGGCGCAGGTGCAATGCGAGCTTGGCGGCGGTGGTGGTCTTGCCGGACCCCTTCAGCCCCACCAGCATCATCACCGTAGGTGCCGACTTGGCGTGCTCCAGCCGGGTCTGCCCTCCGCCCAGCACCTCCATCAACTGCTGGTTCACCACGTCGATGATCTGTTGCATGGGCGTGAGGCTGGAGAGCACCTTGGCGCCCACCGCCCGCTCCTTCACCCCCTGCACGAACTGCCGGACGACCTTGAAGTTGACGTCCGCCTCCAGCAAGGCCAGCCGCACCTCGCGCAGAGCCTCGTCGAGGTCGCGCTCAGTGATGGTGCCGCGGCTGCCCAGGCGGTGGAAGACGCCCTGTAGCTTGTCGGTAAGGGCTTCGAACATAGTTACGGAAAGGATTGTATCGGTTCGTCGCTGAGGGCGTCAAGGAAATGGGACGAGTGGCGTGAGTCGGCGGGCTTCCTCGCGGACGGCCCGGAGAAGGCGGCCCGCCACCGGCAGTGAGGCCTGTCGCTGCCGTGGTGGGCGAAGCGTACGGTGATCTGTCCGTCGGTGGCGAGGCCGTCGCCTAGCCGCAGGGCGCTGGCTTTCACGGAGCGTCGCCTGCCCGACGAGGCCGGCACAGATCCTACCCGTGAAAGGAAGTGTGCTCGCTGACACCATTCTCGCTGTCCACCCCACAGCAAGCTTCCAGCTCCTCGTGCAAGGCGCTGGTCTCCAACTGGATCGTAGCGTGCTCGATGCAAAAGCGTTGGGCCAGCAGGCGCCTCAGCTCCACCAGGATGTCGTGCTGGTCGCGCCCCTGGTCCGTCTCCACATGGGCGCTCAGCGAGATGAAGCCGGAGGTGACTGTCCAGACGTGGAGATCATGTATTCCCTGGACGCCTGCAGCGCCCAGCATCGCTCGCTGGATCTTCCTGATGCTCACGCCGGGCGGCGTGGCTTCTAGTAGCACTTGAGTGGTCTCCCAGGTGAGCCGGAACCCGCCAGCCAGGATGAGGACACCGATGAACACGCTTATCGCCGGGTCGGCGATGAACTGGCCGGTGGTCAGCATGATGATCCCGGCGACGATCACACCGACCGAGGCTGCCGCGTCGCCCACAACATGCAGGAAGGCCGCGCGCACGTTCAGGCTCTCGGCCCGCTGGCGGAACAGAAGCGCGGCGGACACCAGGTTGGCGCTCAGTCCGACCGTTGCCACGGCCAGCATGGGGCCGCTGCGGACGTCTGGCGGATCGGCGATGCGATGCGATGCCTCCCAAAAGATGTAGCCTGCCACGGCGATGAGGACCAGGCTGTTGAGCAGCGCAGCCAGCACCTCGGCGCGGTGGAATCCGTAGGTGCGACGCCGGCTGGGCGGGAGCGACGCCAGCCAGATGGCGCCCAGCCCCAGCCCCAGGGCTCCGATGTCGGAGGCCATGTGGCCGGCATCGGCCAGCAGGGCAAGGCTGTTGGTGAGGATGCCGCCCACCACCTCCGCCACGAGGATGGTGGCTGTGACGATCAGGGCTAAGCCGAGGGCTCTCCGGCTCTGGAGCCGCCGGCGAGCCAGGGCGCTCAGCGACGTGTTAGGCCCCCTTGCTGGCCAGCAAGGCGCACAGGTCGCCGGTCCGACAGGCGTAGCCCCACTCGTTGTCGTACCAGGACACGGCCTTCACCAGCTTGTCGTCCAGGACCATAGTGCTCAGCGAATCGAAGATGGAGCTGGCGGGGTTGCCCTGGAAGTCGGAGGAGACGAGGGGTTCGTCGCAGTACTCTAGGATCCCCCGCAGCGATTCGGAAGCGGCGTCGCGGAACGCCTCGTTGACGGCCTCCACGGTAGCAGGCTTCTCCAGGGTGGCAACGAAGTCACATACGGAGACGGTAGGGGTGGGCACCCGGAACGCCATGCCGTCCAGGCGCCCCTTGAGCTCAGGGATGACCACGGTGACGGCGCGGGCGGCGCCGGTTGTGGTGGGGATGATGTTGAGCCCGGCAGAGCGGGCCCGCCGCAGGTCCTTGTGGACGGTGTCCAGTATGACCTGGTCGTTGGTGTAAGCGTGGATTGTGCTCATGAACCCCTTGTCCACTCCGAACGTATCGTGTAGCACCTTGACGACCGGGGCAATGCAGTTCGTAGTGCAGGAGGCGTTGGAGATGATGTCATGCTTGGCCGGATCGTATGCTGCATCGTTGACGCCCAGGACAACGGTAAGGACCTCTCCCTTTGCGGGGGCGCTGATGACCACTTTCTTGGCCCCCCCGCCGTCGATGTGGGCACGGGCCTTCTCGGCGGCGGTGAAAAACCCGGTGGACTCCACCACTATCTGCACGCCTAGGTCCTTCCAGGGGATCTGGGCGGGGTCCCGCTGGGCCAGCACTTTGACCGACTGCCCGTTGACCGCGATGGAGTCGTCGCTGGCTCGAATGTCTCCTGGGAATGCACCGTATGTGCTGTCGTACTTGAGGAGGTGGGCGTTGGTCCGAGGGTCTGTTAGGTCGTTGACCGCCACGACTTGGAGAGCGTCCGAATGAAAGTCGTGGATGGCCTTAAAGATCTGGCGACCGATTCGACCGAACCCGTTGATGCCTACGTTCGTTGCCATGGGCTGCCTCCTTCTCGTGTCGCGGCGCTTAGTGTCAGTATATATTTAGCGCTGGCGGCAGGGCAAAACAAGAGCCGGCCCTGGAATCAGGGCCAGCTCTCGCGGCAGGCAGTAG
>CAYFYG010000371.1:0-3966 GCA_964347225.1 uncultured Dehalococcoidia bacterium
TGGCGAGCCACATCGGAATCCGCCACGCGCTCATCGACACGCGGGAGATGGACGACCCGGACTACGTGGCCAACAGCCCCGACCGCTGCTTCCACTGCAAGGACGAGCTGTTTGACCGCCTGACGGCGTTGGCGCGCGAACGCGGCTTCGACTGCGTAGCCGACGGCTGCAACCTCGATGATGCCGACGACTTCCGACCCGGCCGCCGCGCCGCCGATCAGCGCGGCGTCCGCAGCCCGCTGGTGGAGGCCGACCTGACAAAGGAGGATATCCGTCTCCTATCTCGGGACAGGGGCCTGCCCGCCTGGGACAAACCGTCCATGGCGTGCCTCTCCTCCCGCATCCCCTACGGCACGCCAGTGACCGTGGAGACCCTCGGCCGCATCGAGGAGGCGGAGGCCTACCTACATTCCCTCGGCCTGCGGCAGCTCCGCCTCCGCCACCACGGCGACGTCGCCCGGATCGAGACGGATGAGGCGGGGCTCGAGCTGCTCATCGCCCGCCGAGCGGAAGTGGTGGAGCAGCTGAAGGCGTTGGGCTACCTGTACGTGACGCTGGACCTAGCGGGATTCCGCTCGGGCTCCCTGAACGCGGCCCTGAGACCAATGCGTGGGGAGGTGTATCGTTGACAGCGCCCCGCCTCACCGACGAGCACTGGCAGAAGCTCCTGAGCTTCAAGGGCTACGGCAATCCCGCTGGACCCTACTGGTTCGTGGGCATCGAAGAATACGGCCGCGGAACGGAGCGGGAACTCTTGAGTCGCGCGAGCCAACTCCGAGAGATCGATGACCTGTCTCGCGTGCATTCCCTGCCGGACCTCAAGTTGGACATCCAGAGAGTGCTACCCACATGGGGAGCGATGTGCAAGATTGTTCTCCGTCTGAAGGACGACCCAGACTGGTGGGACGGGGAGACCTGCCGCAGGTACGAGTCTCAGACACTTGGCACAGCCGATGGCGAGACCTTCTTGACCGAACTGCTTCCCCTTCCCAAGCCCGGTGACCGTCCCTGGCCGGACTGGTGGCCCTGGTCGTCCTGGGACGAGTACGCGCGCACCGTCCTACCTGACAGGGTCGCGGCACTGAGGCGGCTGTTCGACGCGAACCAACCACGCTTCGTCTTCTGCTACGGCAAGTCGTACTGGCCCTACCACAAGAAGGTCTTCCCGGAGGCCGAATTCCGGCCCATAGTCGCGGGCAAGGTGCAGATGGCAACGCTCGGCACGTCCACGATCGTATTGGCGCCCTTCCTTGCCTGGTTCCTGACGACGAGCAGTCTCATCGACCAGATGGCCGCGGAGCTACTGCGCCAGCCCTGACTGATGTCCATCCTTGTGCTACTCCGGGGCTGCATGGAGCGGGTGAAGGCGCTCGACTACCTGTACATCTCGCCGGACCTGGCGGGCTACCGCTGGGCGCTGCTGAACGCCGCGCTCTGGGGATAGAAGAAATGACGCGAGTGATTCTTGCCCTCATCGCCGTATCTCTGGCAGTCACCGTCCTCGCCTGCGGAGATGAGGATGATAGCGGGCCCTCCGTCCACATCCTCCTGGAGGCCGACCTCAGCGGCCTTCCCCCAGACACCGATACGGACGAGGCTATGGACAGCGTCGTGGACATTCTTGAGCGGCGGGCAAAGGCATTCGGTGCCGCCGCGGACGTCGAAGTTGAGAGCACCAACCGGCTGGCAGTGAGCTTGCGAGGCGTGGCACCGGACGAGGCGCGCGAACTGCTGGGGAAGACGGCCCAACTGGTGTTCCATGCACCGGTCACGGACGAAGAAGGGAACGTCATGTGTGAGGCGGCGGATGGCAGCACTTCTGCCGTACCGCCGGCACAGGTGATGGTAGCTCCGCCGGATGGCGGTCAGCGCACGGCCGAGTGCTTCAGCGGTGAGGGTGAGGTTGGGGAGGCCCTATGGGAGCCCGCGACGGCAGCGAATAGTATCAGCGAGGAGAGGGTGCTGACAGGCGCCTTCCTTAGGCCCAACGCCGAGGTGCTGGCGCAGCGCGAGGTCGGACCGTCTCCCGCTGTTGCCATCGAGTTCACCGGCGAAGGCAGCATGCTGTTCGAGCAGATCACCACCGAGCTCGTCGGCCTGCCGTTAGCCATCTTCCTCGACGAGGAGCTCATCGGCGCGCCTTTCGTGCAGCAGCCGATAACCGGCGGCAACGCCGTCATCACCGGCCTCAGTCTGGACGAGGCTCGCGTCCTGGCTATCCAGCTCAACGCCGGCGCGCTCCCGGCGCCGCTGCGCGTGATCAGCATGGAGGAGACCCCCTGAGCGGCCGCCAGCGGCGGAAGCCGTACGGCCATCCCTGTGCTACCCTGGAGGCGTATCTTCAGGCAGAAGGGAGTGAGCCACCATGAAGTGTCCCCGCGACGGTACCGAACTCATAGTCGAGCACCGCCACGGCATAGAGGTGGACCGCTGTCCCTCGTGTAACGGCCGCTGGCTGGACCACCACGAACTCGACGAATTGGAGGCCACCGTCCCTTCCACGAAGGCGCAGAGGCGGGCCACGATCCGGTACGCCAAGAAGCAGAGCGAGCTCAACTGCCCCGAGTGCGGGCAGCGGATGACCGCCTTCAACTACCGCGCCTACAACCTGGAGCTCGACACCTGCGAGGATGAGCATGGCTTCTGGCTGGACGCCGGCGAGGGGGGCCACGTGCGGGACATCATCGAGGAACGCATTCAGGGGCTGTCGCGCGCGGAGTCGGCGGAAGCGGCCTGGGACGGCCTCCTCGACCGGCTGAAGGGAGGCGGCCGCGGCGGCTCCGTTTGGGACCAGGTGACGGGGCTTTTTCGAGGAAAGCGCTGAGCTAAGGGCGGACGCTCTGCTCCAAGGTCTCGAAGGCCCCGGACTGATCACGACGCGCCGGCTGGAAACGCCCCGCCCGCAGCTCCGCCAGCATCTGCTCTTCGCTCTCCAGTTCCTTCTCGAACAGCGTGGCGTAGCGGCCTACTTCCATCGGCATGTGAGCGTCGCTGCCGGCCACCCCGGCCTTCGCCACCACCCGAGCCACCTCCTGCGCCAGGGCGTTCTCCCGTTCGATACAGCCCCCGTTGAGCACCTCGATGGCATCCACCATCTGGAACAGCGGGTGTTCGGCCAGGCCCTCGGCGGACAGCTCATGGGCGTCGCGGCGGCTCGCGAACAGGCGGTTCGACGGGCCCGGGAAGTAGCGGAACGGATGGCAGATGACCATGAAGGCGCCGTTCTCATCGCACGCCCGATGCAGATCGCGGGCGCGGGCGATGCCGCGCACCTCGCGGTCGAGGCCGAAGGCGATGATGTGGCCCATTTCGGTGGACCACTCGCGGGTCGTGAACGCGAACAGGCCGCTCTCACGTCGAAAGCGCTCGACCTCATCGTCGGGCCAGGGCGTCATGTGCTCCGTGAGGCCCACGCCGGTCAGGCCCGCGGCCTTGGCCGACTCCGCCAGGTGCTTGGGCGAGATGTCGCTGTCCATGGAGCCGACCATGGTATGTATGTGCAGGTCGATGATCGTTCCCACTGAGCCTCTTCTAGCCGTCCTCTCCCCGACTGATTACCGTATCCCCCGCTGCCTGGCGCGACCCCTATGACGAGGCCGCGCACCCTGGCGCGTGCTGCGGCCTGCCCTAGCAGGATACCATAACGCTTACGTCAGAGGGAAGCGACAAGCGTCTGGCATCCTCCGCCAGAGCCACCCACGGCGAGACCGTCGACCCATGAGCGGCAAACGCTATAATCGCCCTAGTCATGCCCTCCATCCTCGGCGTCGATGTCGGCGGCACCTTCACCGACTTCCTGCTCTGCCAGGACGACGGCATCGCCATCTGCAAGCGGCCGTCTACCCCGGACGATCCCGCCCGCGGCGTCCTGGAGGGCCTCCGCGAGATGAGCGCCCGGCCGGACCAGGTCGCCCACGGCTCCACCGTCGCCACCAACGCCATCATCGAGCGCAAGGGCGCCAGGAC
>CAYFYG010000372.1:0-2370 GCA_964347225.1 uncultured Dehalococcoidia bacterium
GCTTCGATGCAGCGTTCAAGGACGCGGCCGAGGCGGAGTCTCTGGCGGGGCACGTCACCGACGACTTCGGACTCGGCAACCTCTTCTACACCATCTCCAGCTTCCTCTATTTTGCGTGCTTTCCCCAGAAGGCCCAGGAGGTAGGCGACCGCGCTGCGGCCGCCTGCGAAGCAGCGGGCCATGCGGACTTCACCTGCTACGCAAGACTCTGGAGCCTGAATGCCGCGACCAACCAGGGGCTGGTGTCGGCTGGCGGTTCTGAGTGGGCGGAGTTGCGCGACCTCTCGGAGCAACGTCTAGCGCTCCCGCCGGCCTACTTGGCCGCCGTCTACGGTGCGCGTCAGCGTCTTCTCGCTGGAGACTTGGCGGGATCGGAGCGCACCGTAGAGGAGGTGCTCGCCCTGGCCTCCGAGATGCGGATCATTGCTGTTGTGCCGACTGTGTTGGAGTCCTTTGCGGTCATCATGATGCTGACGCGGCGCTATGATGAGGCCGAGACCCGCCTGGCGGCCCTGGAGGTCGCCTATGAAGCAGCGGGCAGACCCATGTCGTTCGCTGGTTCCTGGCGCTGGCGGGTCCGCCTCTGCCTTGAGAAAGGCGATGTGGCCTCAGCGCGGAAGCTCCTCGCTGACCGCCCCCAGTGGCCGTTCGAGGAGCCGCTGGGTTGGGGAGGGGCATACATCCTGCTCGCTTACGGTGAGGCCCTTGCCGAGCTCGGTGAGACAGAGGACCTGGACGCCTGCTACCAGCGTCTCCGCGAGCTGAACGGACGAGCCATAGAAGTCGCTGGATTCTATCTCGTTCCTCGCGTCATCGCCATGATGGATGCCGTCAGCAGGCGCTGGGACGATGCTACCGCCTACTTCGAGAAGGCCCTCAACCTGGCGCGACGGCTGGGCTACCGCCTGGAGCTGGCCGCCACCCTCCACGCCTATGCCAGGATGCGCCTGGCCAGAGATGGCCCCGGGGACGCCGAGGCCGCCACCGCCATGCTCAACGAGGCCCTCCAACTCTATCAGGACATGGGTCTGCCTCAGAGGGTCGAGAAGGTCCTCGCCGTGAAGGTACAGACCCAGGAAAGGGTGGCACCCGGCCTGACTCCCACGCCACCTAGCGCAGCCAGGACCATGCGGTCCACAATCGAGCGTATCCTGCCGGAGGCCCTGGCCGACGCCGCCAGCCTGGCTCGCCACTCCGACGAGCAGGGCACCGTCACCATCTTCTTTACCGACATCGAGAGCTCCACCGCTTTGGCCCAGCGCCTGGGCGACAAGCCGTATCACGCCCTACTGACGGAGCACAACCGCATCCTCAGGGAGCAGTTTGCCCGCCACGGCGGCCACGAGGTCAAGGCCACGGGCGACGGGTTCATGGTGGCTTTCGCCAGCGCGACCAGGGCCCTGTCCTCCGCCGTGGACATCCAGAGGGCTTTCGCCCAGCACAACGAGAGTGCCGGGGAGCCCATCAAAGTCCGCATCGGCCTGAACACCGGCGAGGCAATAGAGGAGGAGGGGGACTACTTCGGCACCGCCGTCACCCTGGCTGCCCGCATCGCTGACAAGGCCAAGGGCGGGCAGATCCTGGTGTCGGAGGTGACGCGCACCGTGGTCGGCTCCCTGGCCGGGGTGGAGTTCCAGGACGCCGGCCGCAAGCAGCTCAAGGGCATCAAGGGCCGCCAACGGCTGTACGAGGTGGTGTGGTAGTAGGCGCCCCGTCTACACACTATGAAGTCCTTTGCGCAGTCGTCTGATTGTGGCGGAGGTAGGAGACGGGTCAGCCGAAGTTGTGCGCCTCGGGCGCGACGGCATGTTCGGCCGATAGCGGCGTAAACGACTCCGCTATCAGGTTGACGACTCCATCCCGGCGCTGAAGCTCCCCGCGGACGATGACGAACGGCTCGGTACGCACCAGCGACCGCTGGCGCTCGTGGAGGGCAGGCTTCACGACCACGTTGACCAGCCCGAACTCGTCTTCGAGCACCAGGAAGATGAAGCCCTTGGCTGTCCAGGGCCTCTGGCGGCAGACGACCAGCCCGGCCACGTCCAGCGGCGTGCCATCCGGCAGCGACTCCAGTCCGCCTAAGGCGGAGCTGGGGACGACCCCCTCGTGGAGGTGCGAGCGCAGGAAGGCCATCGGGTGGTGGTTGGGCGAGAGGCCGAGGACGGCGTAGTCCGCCACCATCCGATCCCAGTCGGTCATCGCCGGCAGTTGCACCATGTCCTGCTGCGCGGGCAAGGCCAGGGCCAGTTGTCGCTGGGCGGCGTTGCGGCCGTCGGAGCGGTAGATGAGGCCGAGCTGCCAGAGGAGCTCCCGCCGCTCCAGGCCGAAGGCGTCGAAGGCGCCGCAGGCGATGAGGTTCTCGATAGGCTC
>CAYFYG010000373.1:0-3677 GCA_964347225.1 uncultured Dehalococcoidia bacterium
GAGGTCGAGATCCGCAAGGTCGCCCTCCAAATCCTCCGCATCATGCAGCGCGAGGCCCCCAACATCTTCTCCGACTACGACATCGTCCGCCTCGACGATGGCACCGCCGTCGCCCGCACGCAGCACGAAAAGGTCTAGCGTCAGGCGGCCCCAGGCAGACCCTCGCAGCGGAGCTCGGCTCGAGACGCCCGCATGAGCATCGTGAAGACCATCCTCTACCTGGACCAGAACTACGTTAGCCACCTGACCAAGGCCCGCCTCGGCGTCAAGGTCAACCTCGCCTCCTACTACGAGAACCTCTACGACGCCCTCCGCGACGCCGTCCGCGACAACGCCGTCGTCTGCCCGGCGTCCCAGTTCCACTACAGCGAGTCGGAGCTGGATACCCGCCTCGCCCCCGAGATCTATCGTACCCTTGGCGACCTCTACTGCGGCGTCGAGTTCCGTCCTTTCCCCAAGATCATCCAGGCCCAGGCCGCAGCCGCCCTCCGCCGCTTCCTGCGCGTGCGTCACCCACGTACACAGAAGTGGAGGGACGCCTTCACCGCGAACCCGCGCCGCCGCTATGACGGCAAGATGCGGGCTATCGATCCCGACCGGTCGGCGGCCGCCCGCCTACCCCCTGCTCTGGAGGCGCTTCGCCGGGAGCAGCGCCGGTCCGAAGCTGTCGGTGACGTTGAGGCGCAGAAGCGATTCCAGGCCCGCCAGTTCGTTTTCGATTCCTACCTGGCGCCTCACCTCAATCCGGTGCGCTCCGCCACCGACCTGCCAGCCGCGGCTGGCCTGGATCTCCTCCGCCCCCTGCTCAGGGCCCATCGCGAACTCCTGGGCCGCGAGGCCACCAACGAGAAGATGACCGCCTTCCTCAGGTCAAAGCAGATGCTTAACGCCCCCTTCGTCGACATCTACTCCTCGCTGCGAGCGGGCATGGTCGTCTGGGGAGAGGGGAGAAAGCTCAAGGGCAGCGACCTCAACGACGTCCTCATCGCCGCCTCTGTCCTCCCCTACTGCGACGTCTTTGCCACGGACGGCCACGTGAAGCAGCTCATCCTCGCCCTCAAGCTCCAAGAGCGCTACGAGGTCACGGTCTTCGGTTCCCGCAAGGCCGACGTCCTCGCCCTCACGTCGCTCGTCAGGGACCTTCCGGGCGCGGAAGGTCTCCCATCACCACCTGTGCTTCCCGCGCCTTGACCGCCTAAGCGCGCGACCTCCGCGGCTCGTACTCTTCCTCCTCGTCGCCCTCGGCTGCGCTTGTGCCGCGGGCCTCCTCCTTCCCGGTGATCCTGTAGCCGTAGGAGACCACTTCCATCTTCGCTCTGTCCCATTGCTCCGGCCCGGCGTGATAGAGCCGGATCTGGCCGCACTTCGCGCACACGTGCAGCGAAACGGGGGAGAACCGCTCGGTGTCGAGGTCGTCAGGGGGCTCGAAGGCCAGAATGGCGTGGAATCCCTTAGCCGCGATCATCTCTTGGCCGCAGTCGCGGCACCTCGGCTTTCCCGCCACTTCAATTCCTCCTTCGGTAGCCCGGCTGCCGTGCCTGCTTCAGGCGTAGGCCCGTGGCTTTGCGCCCCGCCCTTTCGGACAGTTTGCCCTTGTCGGGAGTTCGTGCGCAGGGCTTGCGGCATCGCGCCGCATTCGCCCTCCGCTATCTAGCAAGACGACTTTCCTGCTTCGCGTGTTACATAAAATTACGTATCCTCTCCGTTTGCCCCGCACGTTATCCCCCACCGCCTCCTGCGGCCCCTGGCCATCGCGCCTCCCCTCGCAGGCCACGCGTGCGCTATCATGGCGGACACATGCTTGGTCCCAACGTCGCCGGCATTGACCTCGCCTCCGCCCCCCAGTACGGCGCTAAGCGCTACAACCGCGTGGGCCTCGCTGCGCTGGCCCCGGACCTCGCCCTCCTGCGCCTCGAGGCCGGCCCCTTTGACGATGACCGCATCGTCGCCTTCGTGCTCGAAAGGAATGCCGGGGTCGTCGCCATCGACGCTCCCCTCTCCCTCCCCGCTGGCCGCTGCTGCGCCGACGACTCCTGCCCCTGCGCCCGCTTCGGCCGTGTCCGCGCCATCGATCGCGCCTGTTTCGCCCTCGGCCTGCGTCCCTTCCCCGCCCTTATCCCCTCCATGCGCGGCCTCACCCTTCGTGGCATCGCCCTCAAGCGCCGCTTCGAGCGCCTCGGCCTGACCGTCATCGAGGTATTCCCCGGCGCCGTTCAGGACATGCTGCGGATCCCCCGCAAGCAGGCTGGCCTGCGCCGTCTCCATTCCGGCCTCCGTCGCCTTGGCCTCCGCGGTCTCGATAGCCTGCCCGCCGACCGGCGGGACCTCCGCCCCGACGGCGACCAGCTCGACGCCCTCACCGCCGCCTACATGGCCCACCTCTATCGCCACGGCCGCTACTGGGCCATGGCCGCCCCCGCCGAGACGCCCCTCATCTTCCCGGACACCCGCGCGCCCGGCCCTGATCTGCTCACCTAGCCTGGGCACCGGCGCCGTCGGTGCGCTATCATTAGGCCGCCATGTCCGCCCGGATCATCGACGGTCGCGCCATCGCCCAGCAGATCCGCGCTGAGGTGGCCCAGCGCGCCCGCAGGCTCGCCGAGCGCGGCGTCACCCCCGGCCTCGCCCTTGTCCTCGTCGGCGAAAACCCCTCCTCCATCTCCTACGTCCGCTCCAAGGGCAACGCCGCCGAGGAGGCCGGCATCTTCTCGGAGATGTTCCAGCTCACCGAGGCCATCACCCAGGATCAGCTCGACTCCCACATCATGGACCTGAACGAAGATCCCCTCTTCCACGCCATCCTTGTCCAGCTCCCCCTGCCCCCGCACCTGGACGAGTCCGCTGCCATCAACGCCATCGACCCCACCAAGGACGTGGACGGCATCACGGCCGAGAACCTCGGCCGCCTCCTGCGAGGCGAGCCCTGTCCCCTCCCCGCCACTCCCGCCGGCGTCGTCGAGCTCCTCCATCGCACCGACAACCGGCCCGCCGGCAAGCACGTCGTCATATGCGGCCGCTCCAACATCGTTGGCAAGCCCCTGGCCGCCATCCTCTCTCAGAAGAACCCCCGCGCCAACGCCACCGTCACCGTCTGCCACACCGGCACCCCCGACCTCGCCGAGTTCACCCGCCGTGCCGACATCCTCGTCGTCGCCATGGGCTCCCCCGCCGCCATCACCGCCGATATGGTGAAGCCCGGCGCCGTCGTCATCGATGTCGGCAACAACTGGGTCGAAGACCCCTCTCGCAAGACCGGCCGTCGCCTCGTCGGCGATGTGGACTTTGAAGAGGTCTCCCGTGTCGCTGCCGCCATCACCCCCGTCCCCGGCGGCGTCGGCCCCATGACCGTGGCGATGCTCTTGTCCAACACCGTCATGTTGGCCGAAGCGACCCCGTCCTGAGCGTGTCGAAGAGCCCGTCTTAAGATGGGTCTGCCCGATGGCCTGCACGGTTCGCAGGCCGCCTGCGGCGAGTCGCTAGGACTGGGCTGAAGCTGCTGGCTCGCCTTCGCCCGGGCGGTGGTCCAGATCGCGCAGCCAGGCCGGCAGCCGACTCTCAATCTGCGGCCAGTAGCGCCGGATCAGCAGGGCGATCACCAGACCGAAAAGCGCGACTATGATGCCCAACGGCGCGTCCACCAGATAATGGTTGCCGGTCACCACCGTGGACAGGATCAT
>CAYFYG010000374.1:0-5034 GCA_964347225.1 uncultured Dehalococcoidia bacterium
AAGCCGGTGGCGTCCAGGAAGTCGTGTCCGCGGGGATCGAAGATGCCGATGTCGACCGTGTTGCCCGGCCCCATGCTGAAAGCCGCGGTCACCGGGTCCGAGTACTCGTAGGACACGTGCAGGTGGGAGGCGCGGGGCGGCACGGGAACAGGGAGGTAAAGGTAGGGGCTCCGCCTGACGTCTTCCGGAGAAACGTGTCCTTCGAGGTGCACGCTTTGCTTCACGAGGGTCTCCTACAAATGCGGCCCAGAGGCAGACTAGGCAACGCTCGTGTATTATAGCCCTGCCTCCTAGCACTGGCTACGCGTATGCTCACAGCCCTGACCGGAGCTCGCATCCTTACGCCCGACGATGAGGTCGGGCGGGGTACCGTCGTCATCGAGGACGGCCGGATACTGGAGGTGGGAGAGGGAGTGCGGCCGCCTGCGCAGGCGATGGTGACGGAGTTGCCCCACACCACTCTGGTGCCGGGCTTTGTCGATATCCACGTTCACGGTGGCGGTGGCTTCTCCCTGGCCACGTCAGACTCCGAGGAGGTCCGCTCCTACGCCCGCTGGGTGGCGGCCAAGGGCGTCACATCATTCCTCGCCAGCGTCGTGGCCGACACGCCCGACGAGGGTGAGGTGTGCGTGCGTGCCGCCGCCGAGGCTGGGTCGGTGGCCGACGGCGCCGGGCTCGTCGGCATCCATCTTGAGGGGCCGTTTGTCAATCCAATCCATCGCGGCGCTCTCCCCGAGACCTGGCTGCGGACACCCGACATGGATCTGTTCCGCCGGCTCGTGGATGCGGCGGGAGGCCATCTGCGTATGCTCACCGTGGCGCCGGAGCTGGCCGGCGCCCGCGCTATTCTGGAGGAGGCGGTCGCCACCGGCTGCGTCGTCGCTCTCGGCCACAGCGATGCCAGTTACGAAGCGGCGCGGGAGGCGTTCGCTGCCGGGGCGCGGCACCTGACCCACGCCTTCGACGCCATGCGCCCCTTCCATCACCGAGAGCCGGGGCTGCTGGGTGCCGCCCTGGAGTCCCACGTGGTCACGGCGGAGCTCATCGCCGACGGCGTGCATGTCCACCCGGCGGCGGCCCGCCTGCTGTTGGCTGCCAAGGGCGCCGCCAACGTGGCCCTGGTGACGGACGGGGTTGTACCTGCCGGCCTCTCTCAGGGCACGTTCCGCACCGGCGGGCAGGAAGCGCGCCTCTCCCGGGGCCGAATCGCCCTCGCCGACGGCACCATCGCCGGTAGCGCCGCGACCATGGATGTCCTCGTCCGCAACGTTATCGGGTGGCATCTCGTCTCTCTGGCCGACGCTATTCGGATGGCGTCCACGGTGCCGGCGCGGATCCTGGGATTAGAAGGCAGCAAGGGTCACATCGCTCCCAGCTACGATGCAGATCTGGTGGCGCTGGACGAGGGGCTTGACGTAGTGATGACCTGGGTCGGCGGCCGGATGCTTCACTCTCGGCCCAAGGGTCGGCAGGGCTAGCCCTTTCCTCGGCGCTAAAGCAGGGCCGCGAAGTAACCGTCGCCACTGTAACCACCTGCCGAAGGGCGCGTCTTACCTTTTGAGGGAGAAGGATTCGGTTGGGGTTCAGTCTCCTTCCAGCTCCCGAGAGGGGCGAGCCAGCCGAAAGGGTGGTGGTGTAGCTATCGCAAAGGCGAAGGGCGCTGTAGCGAAGGCACACCTAGTTAGGGCAGAGGACGAGAGCAAAGATGCAGGCCAACGCGGAGACCACATCAGAAGATGGCATCATCCGGGACGAGGCCAGGATCAACCGCGTCGTCTGGGCTAGCCGTATCGTAGCCTCCGTGCTGACTGCCGCGGTGGTGACATTTATCGTCCTGACACAGGCGGATCATCCCTGGCAGTACGTTGGCTACCCGCTCATGGCTGCCCTGCCGTTGCTGTACGGCATCATCTCTGCCCGCTACGTCCGCCTCACGCACGTCGACCTGCTGCGCCGCTACCAGGCCCAGCTCATGCTGCGAACCATGGAGTTCGAAAAGATGGCCGCCCACGACGAACTGACCCAACTCTACAACCGCCGCCACTTCTACGAGCGCTTTCAGGAGATGCTGGCGCGGAGCCGGATCAGCAAGCAGTCCCTGGCCCTCGTCCTGCTGGACATCGACGGCTTGAAGAAGATCAACGATGAGTACGGTCATGCCGTCGGCGACATCATGATCGCCAATCTGGCCAAGGTCATCGATAAGCACATTCGCGGCAGTGATGTACCTGCCCGTCTGGGCGGGGACGAGTTCGCCATCCTCATGCCGGACACGGACAAGCGGGGTGCCTTCGCCCTAGCCGAGCGCCTCTGGGAGGAGCTGGAGCAAGTCCCCATGTATGAGCACGAAGGCCTGCGCGTGATGCTCAACATCTCCATCGGCGTTTCGGGCTTCCCTTGGGGCGGCGAGGACGTCGATGAGATGATGCACTGGGCTGACGCCGACATGTACGCCAACAAGGTCTCACGGCGCTTGCCGCGAATGGCGGCCTCGGGATCGGAGCCGGCGCTGCCGGACGATGCGGGTTTGGGGGACTTCGACCGCGTATAGAGTCAGGATGAGAGCAGATGATGGAACAAGCAGCGACGGGCAAGGAGACGATGGGTAACAGCGTTGGCGAAGCGGCGGATCGGCCGCGAGAGAGGCCGTCCTTCCTGAAGCTGGCTGCCGCCTTCGCAGTGGCCGTCATACCGATGGCGGTGCTGGGTTTGGCTGTCGTCAAGTTCCTGGGCAGCGACGTCCGTGATATCTCCATCGGGGCCTCCCTCCCCATCGTCTACGTCGTGCTGGTGGTTCTCATCCGCCGTCGCTTCATCCACCCTCAGCAGGCCGATGCGCAACACCACGTGGACGAACTGCGGAGGAGCTATGACTCGATCGTCGCTGTCCTGTGTGCTGCTCTGGACCTGCGTGACAACGTTACCCACGGACACGCCCGCCGTGTCTCCGAGCTTGCCTCGGTGGTAGCCTGGCAGATGGGGCTGCGCAAGGAGGAGGAGCGTCGCATCGAGAAAGCGGCGGTCCTCAACGACATCGGCAAGATGGGCGTCGCCGATGCCGTCCTCGCCAAGCCCGGCCCCCTGGACGACGCCGAGTGGGCGGAGATGAAACGTCACCCGGAACTCGGTTACCGCATGCTCAAGGGGATCGACTTCCTGAAAGACGCGGCCGAGATCGTCTACGCCCACCACGAGCGCTACGACGGAGCGGGCTACCCCCGTGGCCTGAAGGGCGATGAGATTCCCTTGGGGGCGCGGATCTTCGCTGTCGTGGACGCCTACGACGCCATGACTTCACACCGGCCCTATCGCAAGGCGCGTCCTCACCAGAAGGCGGTGGAGGAAGTTGTGCGCAATAGTGGCATCCAGTTCGACCCGGACGTCGTTCGGGCGTTCCTGGAGGCGGAGCGGCAAGGCCTCTTGGTGGAGCGGCGTGGGGACGGCAGGCGAGAGCCGGAGACTGCCGTCGCTGAGGTTGAGGCCTCGGTCGCCTCGCCTGTGCCGGACTAGCCGCTCCTGACAGCTAGACGTCGTCGGGCAGCTCCGCCCCCAACTCACGGGCCCAGCGCTCGATGCCCCCGAAGCGCTGCCGCCGGAACTCCTCCCCGAAGGCCATGCCGTGCCGCCGTCCCACCCCGGCCGCCCACGTTCGGATCATCATCTCGATGACCGGCCGGTGGTCTTTGGGCTTGGCGTCCCGTAGGGACGGGATGTCCAGCCCGGACGCGGCGAGCTGCACCTGAAGTTCGGCCACCGTTAGCTCCATCTGGCTCACGTGCTGGCACAGGGCCTCGATCTTGCGCTCGACGTGGTCGGAGATATCCACGGCCTTGTTGGTGTCGTACGGCACCTTCGCGAAGAAGTACTGCTCGCCCACGAGGTGGGGCTCCAGCCCTTCGCCTTGATGCTCGGCGTGGTAGAGGGGGAAGTGTGAGAAGCTGGCCGCTTCCATGGACGCCCAGGCCACGGCCCGGTGGTCCTGATGGTTCTCGTAGGGCGCGAAGGGGTCCCACGTGAACAGCACGTCCGGTCGCAGGCGGCGCATCGCCCGCATGCAGCGCTCCCGCAGCTCGTTGAGGGGGGTCTCGCTGAGGCGACCGTCCTCATAGCCCAGGAACTCGATATCGGGGTTCACGCCCAGCGCCTTCGCTCCCCGGCGCGCCTCCTCTCGCCGCGCCTCGGCGGTGAACCGGGGGCTCCACTTGCAGTCGAGGGTCCCGCGCTCGTTGTTCGTGGCGATCACCTCGTGGACGGCGTGGCCCATGTCGGCCATCTTAGCGATGGTGCCGCCGGCCATGAACTCCATGTCGTCCGCATGGGCGACGATGACGAGGACGGTCTTCTGGGGGCCAGCCATTTGCTGCTCCTCTCCTACCCGCTGAGCGATTCCAATACCTCCATCGCCGTCTGCCGCACGATCCCCTCCGCCTCTGGCGAGAAGAACGTGACCCCCGGCTCGTAGCCGCCCTGCTCATACGCCTCCGGCGGGGCCACGTAGCCGATGTAGTCGTTGGCGTAGCAGGCTAGCAGCACGTCCGGGATGTCGCAGTCGGCCCTGATCGCCTCTGCTGTCTCCACGAAGAACTCGCCGGGGAGGGCCAGCAGCGCCATGCCATCACCCAGGGCTAGCGCCTGTGTCTCCGTACGCAAGGTGGCCGCCTGCGGCCGGCGTGATATCGGCGATAGCGGCCCCGGCCAGGAGCGTGCTCATCGCTTGGGAGCGCTGAGGATGCGCCGGAGATCCTCTGCGGGCAGGTTGCCGCCGCTGAGGATCAGCGCCACCTTCTTCCCCTTGAGCCGGTCGCCCAACTTCAGCGCTGCGGCCGTGGCGGCCGCCCCCGCGGGCTCTGCCAGCTGCCGGGCCGCGCGCAGCAGTAGGGTGATCGCCCCGCGCATCTCCTCGTCGCTCACCAGTAGCATGTCGTCCAGGTGGTCGATGAACGTCCTCACTGGCACGAAGCAGGGCGTTCCCGTGGCCAACCCCTCGGCGAACGTATCGATGGGCGCTTCTTGCAGCCGGTGCTCCTTCCACGA
>CAYFYG010000375.1:0-5428 GCA_964347225.1 uncultured Dehalococcoidia bacterium
TGGAAGACCGGAGGCTCGACTTGCTGGCCAGCCGCCAACACAACCGCGTCGTCAGCATCTACCCTGACGGAACCCGGCGCGAGCGGGAGATCGACCTGCGAATGTACACGTTGAAGGAGCTTGTCGACATGCTCTCTCGGGCCGGCCTGGTGGTGCGCCGAACGTGGGGCTGCTTCGACGGCCGGGAGTATGGGCTGGACACCCGACGGATGATCGTGCTGTCGGAGAAGGAGGGCTGATGGGACTGCGCCAAAAAGACAGGCCCCGGCTGAGCGCCGGGGCCCGCTCTGTCTCTTCCTTTGATCCCGCACCCGGTCCTATCCTTCGGCGGATTACCCGCTCAATAGGCGAGCGTCGTGCGCTTCAGCCTTCCGCTATGGACCGAGAAGCGGTTCTCACGTCTCCCCGCGCTTCCGCTACGGGGAGCTCGCGGCCTCCACCTGGAGCACCGCGAATCGAGCATGAACTCTGATCAGCGGCTATCACCTCCAGTCGTCTTGGCTTCACGTAAATGATACCACCGTGGCGTAGCCTGTCAAGCCGCGGCGGGAACCCTAAGTGAGGAATCTGGGTTCAGGTTTGGTTCAGAGTGAGGCGGGCTATTCCGTCTGCTGCATGTCGTCGGTGTGGGCAACGAGGACCTGGCGGGACTGCCCGCCTTCGGCTGCGCCGACGATGCCTTCGTCCTCCAGCAGGTCGATGAGGCGGGCGGCGCGCGGGTAGCCGATGTGCAGCCGACGCTGGAGCAGCGAGGTGGAGACGCGGGTGTGCTGAAGGGCCAGTTCCTTGGCGGCCTCGTAGAGAGGGTCTTCCTCGTCCTCCCGCTCCACATCCTCGCCTGTGGCTTCCCTCGCCTCATCGATGAGGTGATCCTGGTCATCCGGCTTGAGATGGCGGAAACGGTCGTTGGTCCACCACGCGACAACGCGATCCAACTCGGCATCCGACACGAAGGAGCCCTGGAGACGCTTGGGCTTGGAGGCGTCGGTGGGCATGAACAGCATGTCACCGCGGCCCAGAAGCTTCTCGGCACCGGCGCCGTCGAGGATGGTGCGGGAGTCCACCTGAGAGGAAACCGCGAAGGCGATGCGGGTGGGGAAGTTCGCCTTGATGAGACCGGTGACCACGTCCACCGACGGCCGTTGGGTGGCGATGATGAGATGGATGCCTGTGGCGCGGGCCAACTGGGCAAGGCGGCACGTCTGTCGTTCTACGTCAATGGGCGCCGCCATCATCAAGTCTGCAAGTTCGTCGATAATCACCACCCAGTAGGGAAGTTTATGTGTGGCGCGGGGGTTCTTGTTGTGGGCCTCGATGTTGCGCACGCCGAGGGAGGCGAAACGGCGATAGCGGCTCTCCATCTCGTGGATGACTGCCTTTAGGGTGCCCAGCACATCCTCGACGTCAGTGATGATCTTGGAGAACACTAGATGGGGGATGTGGGCGAAATTGGCCAGTTCCACCCGCTTAGGGTCGATGAGGACGATGCGAACATCTTCGGGCGTGTTGTGCATGAGCAGACAGCCAATGATGGAGTTGATGCAGACGCTCTTGCCACTGCCAGTGGCACCGGCGATGAGAAGATGGGGCATCTTCGCCAGGTCGGCGGCGACGGGTTCGCCGGAGACTCCTTTGCCCAGGGCCAGGGCCAGGCGGGAGCGGGCGGTCACCCGCTGGAAGGCGGTACTTTCGACGACGCTGCGCAGGGCAACCAATGAGGTGCTGTGGTTGGGTACCTCGATGCCGATGACGGGGCGGCCGGGCACCGGCGCTTCGATACGGATGGTGGGCGCGGCCAAGGCCAGGGCCAGATCATTGGCCAGGACGGTTATGCGATTCACTCGCACTCTAGTCCTGGAAACCACTTCAGTCCGGTACTGAGGCTTGCCGTCCTTGTCGTAGATCGGCTTCCCCTTTTCGTCACGGGCGATGATGGTACGCGTCTTGGTTTCCCAGCCAGGCTCCACCCCGAACTGGGTGACTGTGGGCCCCTGGTTGATGTTGACGACGCGAGCGTTGACGCCGAAGGAGGCGAGGGTGTCAACGATGAGCTGGGCCCGTGCCTCGTTGTCGACGGGGCGCAGTTCCTCCTCAACCGTCTCCACCAGGAGGTCGATGGGCGGCAATTCCCAACCGCGGCCAGTGGGGCGGCCCATGGGCAGGCGGCGCTGGTACGAGGAAGGTGTTTCCTCCGGATGGGAGGTAACGAGGATGGAATCGTCATCGCCGCTGGGGGATGCGGTGGCAGGCGGCGCCCCTGCTTCAGCCATGGTCTCCTGCTCGGCCTCGGGGGCAGTTGCGGGCGCGCCTGCGGCCCCCGTCGTCGCCTGCGGCGGTCCAGACCACTCCTCATCCAAGGTCGGGACGTACGGCGCCGTCCGCTGGCCGTCTTCCTCCTCTTCCTCGGCCTCAGGTAGAAGGGCCGTGAAGAAGCAGCGCACCGCGTCGCCGATGCGCTGGGGAATCTCCAGGCTGGCCAAGCCACGCAGGAGGGCCATCCCGGCCCGTCCGGCAGCCCGAGCGCCGGGCGGATAGAGCAAGCCCAGCCCAGTCAGCGATAGCGCCAACCAGGCAAATATGCCGAGAGCGCTGCCAACGAACAGACGGCCCAGATGGCCGCCAGCGCTTACCTCCGCCAGAGAGACGTCGCCAACCTCCCACCCCGGCCAGATGAAGCCGAGAAGGCCAAACGCGAACAGCAGCATGAGGTGCAGACCGCTCCAGATGCGCAGGAACGTGCGGTCCAGCGAGAGGCTGCGCTTGAGGGCGAACCTGGTGTCGGCGAGGAGAGCGACCACGAGGAGGGCCAAGCCGAGTCCGAAGAAGGAGAGGATCTCCTGGAAGGCGGCTACGATCAGGGGAGCGAGCCAGGGCATAGAGATGGCCAATCCGGCCACAGCAACGAACGCCAGCCAGAGGGCCACCGGCTGTCCGCGACCGACAGGTAGCCCAATCCCCGACCGGGACGACAAGCGGCGCCGCGCCGCCGGCCGGCGGGGCCCGTGGCGGACAGGACGTGTCCTAGGACGGGAACGGGTCTTTACAGGCATCCAGCTTCGGCTACACCTCGACGCACAGGGGGAGGACCATCGGATGGCGGCGAGTCTCGTCGTACAGGAAGCGTGAGAGAGCATCGTGGACACGGGCGTTGAAGTCGCTCCTTCCGGCCACATGCTCAGCGCCGCTGAGCGACGCCAGGATGACCTCTCCCGCTCTTTCCATAAGGCTCTCCGACATCTCCGCCTCGATGAACCCCTTAGATACAACGTCGGGGCGGCTGATAGGTTTACCCGTGTGCCTGTCGATGGTGACGATGGCAACGATGACACCGTCGGTGGCCAGGTGACGGCGGTCGCGCAGAACGACGCGGTCGACGCCCACAGCTAGGCCGTCCACGTACACGTAGTCGGCCGGGGCGCGGCCCACTACTTTGGCGCCACGGCGGTCCATTTCCAGAATATCGCCGTCCTCCAGCACGAAGGCGTTCTCCTCCTTCACCCCCATGGCGCGGGCGAGGCCGACGTGCATCACCAGGTGGCGGTACTCGCCATGGACGGGCACGAAGTGGCGGGGCCGCACCAGGCTCAACATGACCTTGAGCTCCTCCTGGGCGGCGTGGCCGCGGACGTGGACGTTGGCGATGCGGCTGTATAGGACGCGCGCTCCCAAGCGGTACAGGTTATCGATGGTGCGGTTGATGAGAAGCTCATTGCCGGGGATGGGCGAAGAGGAGAGGATCACGGTGTCCCCATCTTGGATCTCGATGTGGCGATGGTCACGGTTTGCCATGCGCACGAGGGCGGAGGTAGGCTCGCCCTGGGAGCCGGTGGTGATAATGGTTATCTCCTCCGGCGGCAGGCCGCGCATCCGCTCCAGGGGAACCAGGATATCCTCCGGAGCCCCCAGGTACTTCTGCTTAAGGGCCATCTTGACGTTGTCCATCATGCTGCGGCCGGTGATGAACACGTGCCGGCCGTTGGCGTAGGAGGCGTCGAGCACCTGCTGGATGCGGGAGATGAGGGAAGCGAAGGTGGCGACGATGACGCGCCCGGCGGAGTGCGCCATGATCTGCTCCAGGGCGTCGCCCACCACGTATTCGGATGATGTGTAGCCGGGCGTCTCGGCGTACGTCGAGTCGGAAAGGAGAAGGAGGACTCCTTCGCGCCCCAGTTCCGAGATGCGGTGGAGATCCGTTGGCTCGCCCATTATGGGAGTGTGGTCCAGCTTGAAGTCGCCGGTGTGGAAGATGTTGCCGATGGGGGTTCGGATGGCCAGCCCGGCGGAGTCCGGGATGCTGTGGGTGACGCGCACGAACTCCACCTGGAACTTCCCCAGGCGGACGGATTCTCCCGTCTGCATCAGGCGCAGGTCGGCGTCCTTGTGGAGCCCGTGCTCCTGAAGCTTGACGGAGACCAGGCCATGGGTGAGGCGGGTGCAGTAGATGGGCGGGCTCTTGCCTTTGGGCAAGCGGAGTTGGGGGAGGATGTAGGGAAGCGCCCCAGTGTGATCCTCGTGCCCGTGGGTGATGACGATGCCGCGCAGCTTCTTGAGGCGGTCGGCCACGTAGGAGATGTCGGGGATGACCAGGTCCACTCCCAGCATTTCCTCCTCGGGGAACATGAGGCCGGCATCGACGATAATGAGGTCTTCGTCCAGCTCGAAGACCATCATGTTCTTGCCAACCTCCCCCAGGCCGCCCAGGGGGATGACGCGGAGCTTGTCAGCCATCTGGCTAGAAGAGGCGCATCTGCTCCGGCTCGGGCTCCGGAGCGGTCTGCTGCGGGGGTGCCTGGCGGGCCTGTTCCAGGACCGCGGGTATCGTGCGGAAGTCTTCTTCGATGATGCGGCGCATGTTGCCAGCGTGCAGGGCGGCGGCCGGGTGGTACATGGGGATGAAGTAGGCGCCGTCCCTCACCCTGGCCTGGCCGTGAACCTTGCTGATGACGTCGCGGGGGGAGAACCAGGCCAGGGAGTAACGGCCCAGGCTGACGATGACCTTGGGCCGGATGAGTTCGATCTGGCGCTGGAGGTACTTGCGGCAGGCCTCGATCTCCCCAGGGAGCGGGTCACGGTTGTCGGGCGGGCGGCACTTGACGACGTTGGTGATGAACACCTGGTCGCGCCGCAGGGCGATGGAGGCGATGAGTTCGTCCAAGAAGCGGCCGGCGGGGCCGACGAAGGGGCGGGCCTGCTGGTCCTCATAGAAGCCCGGCGCCTCGCCCACGAAAAGCACCTCGGCGTCGGGGGGGCCTTCACCGGGGACGGCGTGGATGCGGGTGCGGCAGAGGTCGCAGTCGGGGCAGGAAGCGATGCGTCGGTGTAGCTCTTGGAGCTCGCTCACGTTGGGATGATGATAGCAGCGGCTGCGCGGAGGGACAACGAGGGGCCGCAGGCCGGAGCAGGCAGCGAATGGCACGCCGCATCCGGC
>CAYFYG010000376.1:0-4452 GCA_964347225.1 uncultured Dehalococcoidia bacterium
GGTTCCACATGGCCACTCCACGATTGTCAGAGTCTTACGCGGCCGATAGGGCTTCGCTCGTGGCGCGACTGAGCAAGATGGAGGGTCAGGTGCGAGGGATCCGTCGGATGGTGGAGGAGAGTCGCTACTGTGTCGACGTGCTGCAGCAGATCGCCTCCCTGCGGTCGGCGGCGGACGGGGTAGGGCGAATTCTCCTAGAGGATCATATTCGCGGTTGCGTGGCCGAGAGCGTTCACAGGCACGAGGGCGATGGCTGCCGCCCCCATGAGATGGTGAACGAGCTCATGTCGGTCGTGCGACGCGCGGTGAGGACCTAGGTCGGGCCTTGGTTGACGAGCGGATGAGCTGCCCGTCTTCTTCGGCGACGACCCGGAACATATTCGCGGCGGTGACGGCTGAATGAGAGGAGGAGGCGCTTGAGGCGCCATGTGGTTTCGGCAGGCATATCTGCGGGGGTACTGCTGTTCGCGGTTGCCTTTTTCGTACTCGGGTTCGTCGCTCACGCTACCGTGGACGACGATGACCCCGGGCCCGCCTGACCGTCGCCGGCGAAACTGTCTGGGTCATGCTCAAGGGGCTCGAGGCGGGGGCCAAGGCGCCGCCGCAACCAGTAGAAGTGCCGGTCGGGGACATCCCTGTCGACGGCACCAAGAGCATCGTGTGCGGCGGCGACCCGGCCCTGGTGTTGAACTTGGAGGAAGGGCTGCAGGTGCTCTCCCTCCAAAGAGGCGACAAGATCATTGTGGGTGCATAGGCCATCGCACCTTCGGCCGTGTGGTCGACCTTCCCCTGCAGCGCGAATCGAAAACATCGCCTGCTGGCGTAACGAGAGTGTGAGCGCCATCGCTGCCAGCATCCTGTCGCGCCGCGGGTGCAGTACGAGCGGAACCTGGATAGCGGTGTGGCCGTCTGAGAACAGACTGGCCAGCCGTTCCTCCATGGCGGACAACGAGCTTGTCGCTATGCCGGGGCGCACTGGAAATGGAGACCTATCATGAGTCACCAGCACCATGCCAGCAGTAACGCGCCGGAACTGCGCACCGAGCGTTTTCCGGTAACCGACCTCTATTGCGTCTGCTGCGCTGAGCCGCTGAACGAGGCCCTCCGGGCGAGCCCTCACATCCAGCGGGCGAAGGTAGACTTCCGCAACGACGTCGTGGAGGTGACGTACCACGCGTCGATGATCTCTCCGGCCGAGATCGAGGCGCTGATCAGCGGCTCGGGTCGCTGCTGCTCGGTCGCCGCCCCCTCGGCCGACATGACCCACCTGCACCACCAGGCCCAGATGGCCGCGGTCACCATGGGCTCCAAACAGGACAGGATGCAGTACGAACTGCCGTCCACCTCCGCGCACTCGGAGCACGAGCACGGCCATCATGAGGCGCAGAGCCACGCCGGCATGGATCACGACATGTCCGACCCCAAGATGGCGAAGGCCATGGAGACGGACATGCGCAACCGCTTCTTCGTCGCCCTGCTGCTCACCATTCCGACCGTCCTCTTCTCGCCCCTGGGCAGCGACTTCTTCGGCCTCGACCTGCCGTCCGGCATCGGCCACAACTGGCTGGCCCTGATCCTCTCGACGCCCGTGGTCTGGTGGGCCGGATGGATCTTCATCGGTGGCGCCGCCCGCTCCCTGCGCTACCGCACCCTTAACATGAGCGTCCTCATCGCCACCGGCGTCCTGGCCGCCTACCTGTCAAGCGTCGTCCTCACCGTGGTCGGCGAGGAGGACACGTTCTACGAGGCGGCGGCGATGCTGGTCACCTTTGTCCTGTTCGGCCACTGGATGGAGATGAAGTCTCGCCGCGGCACCACCGACGCCCTGCGCGCCCTCTTCGACCTTGTCCCGCCCAAGGCGACGGTGCTGCGCAACGGCGAAGAGGTCGAGATCCCCAGCAGCGAGATCGCCGTGGGCGACCTCGTCGTCCTCAAGCCCGGAGACAAGGTGCCGGTCGACGGGGTGGTCGAGCGCGGCGAAACCGCGATCGATGAGTCGCTGGTGACGGGCGAGTCGATCCCGGTGGACAAGCGGCCCGGCGACGAGGTAGTTGGAGGCTCCATCAACCAGGCGGGCAGCGTCGTGGTCCGCGCCACCAGGATCGGTGCCGAAACGGCTCTGGGCCAGATCGTGAAGCTGGTGGAGCAGGCCCAGAGTTCCAAGGCTCCGGGCCAGCGCCTGGCTGACCGCGCAGCCCAGTACCTGGTGATTCTCGCGGTCAGCGCCGGCACCATCACCTTCATCACCTGGTTCGCCTTCGTCCGCGAAGACTTCCTGCTCTCGCTCACGTTCGCCATCTCCGCCGTCGTCATCGCCTGTCCCGACGCCCTGGGTCTCGCCACGCCGACGGCGGTGGCCGTGGGCACCGGGCTGGGCGCCCGTCACAACATCCTCATCAAGGACGCGGCGACGCTGGAAGGGGTCTCCCGTGTCAATGCGGTTGTGCTCGACAAGACGGGCACCCTCACCGAAGGCAGGCCTCAACTGACGGAGGTGATGGCCGACAACGGCGACGGCGACGAGCTGCTCCGGCTGGCTGCCTCCGCCGAGCAGAGCAGCGAGCATCCCCTGGCACGGGCTATCGTGGAGGGAGCGCAGTCCCGCTCGCTCGCCCTGGCGCAGCCGGAGTCCTTTCAGGCCATCGCCGGCCACGGCCTGGAGGCGAACGTGGAGGGCCGGCGCCTGCTGGTCGGGAACCGGAAGCTGCTCACCGATCAGAGCATCGCTCTGGACGGACTGGAGGAGAAGGCGACAGAGCTGGCAACGGCCGGAAGGACGCCGATGTTCGTGGCCGTGGACGGCAGGGCGGCGGGCATCGTCGCCGTGGCGGACACCATCAAGCCCAGCGCCAGACGGGCACTGGAGCGCTTCCGCGAGCTCGGCATCGAGGTGGCGATGATCACCGGCGACAACCGCCGCACGGCCGAGGCCGTGGGGCGGAAGCTGGGCATCGAGCGGGTCTTCGCCGAGGTGCTCCCCGCTGACAAGGCGCGCCACGTCAGTGAGCTGCAGGACGAGGGCAAGTTCGTGGCCATGGTGGGCGACGGCGTCAACGATGCGCCGGCCCTGGCCCAGGCCGATATCGGCATCGCCATCGGCGCCGGCACCGACGTCGCCATCGAGACGGCGCGAGTCGTACTGATGAAGAGCGACCCCCTGGACGTCCTGCGGGCCATCCGTCTGAGCAAGGCCACCGTCACCAAGATGAAGCAGAACCTGTTCTGGGCCAGCATCTACAACGTGCTGGCGATCCCCATCGCCGCCGGCGTCCTGTATCCATCGCTAGGGCTTGAGCTGCGGCCGGAGTGGGCCGCCCTGCTGATGTCGGCCAGCTCGATCATCGTCGCCACCAACGCCATCCTGCTCAAGCGGGCGGAGCGGGACCTGGCGGAGGCTTAAACGTGCTCCGAGACAGGAAGACCAACGAGGCGAAAAAGCTGAAGCATGATGACCCATTCGGCCGGTGGGCAGACTTCGAAGAGGCTTTCCCCGGTCTTGAGGACGCCATCATCGAGTACCGGGCGGCTCGGCCCAGCGGCGCCTTCCAGACCGACCGGCCTCGTCCCACGACGAGGATAAGCCTGCGCACTAGAGTGCCGATCATGCACTGCCTGAACCACCAGTGCAGCAACGGCGGATACGACGTCACCGCCATAGTCCGTGAGATGCTGGCGCAGCGAGAGACGCAACGCGAGGGCAGGGTTGAGTGCGGTGGCAGGGAAGCGGAGCCGGGCAGGGCCTGGGAACAGTGCCGGAAGTGTGACTGGGCCTGGGACTTCCTGATAACCTTGGTGCTATGAACGTAGATCACCCCCCAGACGGGCGAAAACGGTTGAGACGATGCTGCAGAACGTAGACGTGGGAGAGCGCACCCTGGAGGCCTACCGGGGCGTCGCCCCGGACGCCATCCTTGACGAGCTCGTCGCCCGGGCACGCGATCTGAAAGGTGCCAGGGTCGTCCACATCAATGCTACCCCTTATGGCGGCGGAGTGTCGGAGCTCCTCCGCTCCGTGATCCCCCTGCTCAACGACCTCGGCCTCATCGCCGACTGGAAGATCATCAGCGGCGAGCAGCCGTTCTTCGAGGTTACGAAGGCGATGCACAATGCCCTCCAGGGAGGCGAGGTTGGCCTCAGCGAGGAGCAGAAATCGACGTATATGGCCAACGCTGAGCTGAACGCCCGCCAGTTCCGGGAGCATTACGACTTCGTCTTCATAAACGACCCGCAGCCAGCGGCGCTTCTCGCGCTACAGGGGAAGAACGACAGCCGCTGGATCTGGCGCTGCCACATCGACACATCGGAGCCCAATCCAGATGTGTGGGCTTTTCTTCGGCCGTTCCTCCAGGAATACGACGCAGCCGTCTTCACGATGGCGGAATTCACGCCGCCCGACTTTCCCCTTGACCACGTAGAGCTCATCCCGCCCGCCATCGACGCTCTCAGCCCGAA
>CAYFYG010000377.1:0-3534 GCA_964347225.1 uncultured Dehalococcoidia bacterium
ATGAGGCTCCTTGGGAAGTGGAACTGGTGGCTGCCGTCCTGGCTGCGCTGGCTACCGCACCTGGGCATAGAGGGCCGCAAAGAGCTCGTGCCCGTGCCGGTGCCTTCGGGCGGGCCGACCGCGCAGGAGGCGAGCACAGATGTGGCACGTGGGTGACGACCATGGACTGGTGGGTGTTCTCGGAGCGGCCTGATGACCATCCTGAGCGTCCATTCTCCTATCGAGTGCGCTCGGGCCCCCGAAGAAGGCGTGGGGGTGGACTATCTTGCGGTATCAGGGATGTAAGGAAGGGGTGAGCTTTGCTGGCTGACATTCTGGTTGTGCTGGGAGCCGCCGCCCTGGTTGCCTTCCTGGTCTGGTTCTTCTTTGGGAAGCGGGCCGCTGCCATGAAGAGTAGACCTCTACTTGGAGGGTGGCCGTAGCCCCAACGGAGGTAACTGTGCTTCCAGTCGCACGCAAGAACCTAATGGCGGAAAGGGCCAGGCTGCTCGTGGCCGTCGGAGGCGTCGCTTTCGCGGTGTTCCTGATCGTCTTGATCCAGGGGGTCTATTTCCAGCTCCGTGACGCCTTTACCTCTTTCATAGACGAAGTGCCTGCGCAGCTGTGGGTGACGCAGAACGGAGCCTTCGACGTCTTCCACTCCAACTCGACTCTGAGCGAGGACCTGAGCGAACCTCTCTCTCAGATACCTGGCGTCACCGCTGTTCAGTCCGTGGTAGCGGGCCAGTTCAGGTTCCGAGGAGAGAGCGGCGACGTACGCTCCTTCGTTGTCGGCATGAGGCCCGGCGTTGGGACTCTTGGCGACGGCACTCCCTTCGGCCTCGATGCCCCCCCCGGCCCTGGGGAGATGATCGTGAGCGACCTGACGCTACGCCAGGGTGGCCTGCAGGTAGGCGACAGCCTATCCGTCGGGGATCAGCAGTTTGTGATCGTCGGAGCGGTCAGCAAGGACATCGGCTTCCGCGGCTTCTCATTCCTTGACTTCGAAGATGCCCAGACCCTCTTGGCGGAACCGGGTGCCACGAACTACTTCACTGTCTTTCTCGAGGATCCCTCTCAGACGGACGCGATGGCTGGCGTTGTCGAATCCAGGCTACCCGGGGTGAGCGTGTTCACGCAGGAGCAGTTCGCCGCCAGCAGCCGTGAGGAGATGAGTTCCTTCAACCCCGTCATCGCCGTCCTCATGGTCATCGCATTCATAGTTGGCGCCACAGTCATTAGCCTTACCATCTATACGGCAACCGTGGAAAAGGCCCGCGAGTTCGGGGTATTGAAGGCCATCGGCGCTTCGGGCGCCCAGCTCTACCGCATCGTCTTGGAGCAAAGCTTCGTCGTGGGCGTCCTCGGCTTCGCTCTCGGGCTACCTCTCGCTATTGTTGCCGGAGATTTGATCGGCCGCATCGTTCCGGAGTTCGTGACCCTCTTCTACTGGCAGGCCATCGTGGCTATCTTCGCTGCGGTTCTGGCCATGAGCTTGCTCGCCGCCTATCTACCTGTCCGTACAGTCGCCCGCGTCGATCCGGCCGTGGTGTTCAGGGCTTGAGCGAAGGGAGGAAACCCATGACACAAGTTGCATCGGCCGAAGTACACGATGGCCGTGACGAAGCCAAATCCGACGAAATCGTCCTCGACGCGAGCGGCCTAGCCAAGGTCTTCGGCAACGGCTCGAGTCCCGTCCGTGCTGTCGACGGCGTCGATCTCCGCGTTCGTCACGGCGAACTCCTCCTCATCATGGGACCGTCCGGCTCCGGCAAGACCAGCCTCCTGACGATGATCGGTGGGCTCCTCCGGCCCACGTCCGGCGTCGTCCGCATCGGTGGGCACGACATCACGTCCATGAAGGAGTCGGAGCTTCCCGAGATGCGGCGCCATCTTGTTGGCTTCGTCTTTCAGACTTTCAACCTCCTGGAATCCCTTAGCGCCTTGGAGAACGTAGAGATCGCCCTCAATTTGGCCGGAGTGAGAGGACGCCAGGCTCGTGACAAGGCAAGGCGCCTTCTCACAGACCTA
The DNA here is from genome assembly GCA_964347225.1 of uncultured Dehalococcoidia bacterium. GTDB lineage: Bacteria > Chloroflexota > Dehalococcoidia > SM23-28-2 > RBG-16-64-32 > DAOUMF01. Next base: position 2,011 of record CAYFYG010000377.1, read on the forward strand.
GGCTTGGGTACTCGGCTCGATTTCAAGCCCCGCTCCCTGTCAGGAGGCGAGAAGCAGCGAGTTTCCATCGCCCGCGCTCTGGCTAACGATCCCCAGATCCTCCTCGCCGACGAGCCCACCGCCAACCTGGATTCCAAGCATGGTCACGACGTCGTGGTGCTGCTCCGCGACATAGTCAGGAAGCAGAAGCGCAGCGTCGTTATCGTCTCCCACGACCACCGCATCCGCGAGGTCGCCGACCGGGTGCTATGGCTGGAGGATGGACGCATCAAGGATATCGGCAAGCTGGCTCGCGACCCCGTGTGCATGATGATCGTAGAGGAGACGGGCTCTCTGACCTACGCCTACGACGGACGCACCTACCACTTCTGCGCCCAAGGCTGCCGACGCGAGTTCATCCACACCCCCCACATGTTCGTGGGGCGCAATTCGAGCGAGGCCAGCGGAAAGGGAGCCAGTGCCCGGTTGGATGAAGTGGAAAGTCAGGATAGCGATGATTAGCATGCCCCCGCTGACGGTCAACATCGGCCTCAACCCCAAGCTATTTGAGGTCGCGGGGCTGGAAATCACCTGGCATGGCCTGTTTGCGGTCGTGGGAGTGGTGGTGGGCGTCGCGGTAGCGGCGGCGATCGCCAGGCGGGCGGGTTACCACGAGGATACGATCTACAACGTCGCCCTGGCCCTGGTCATCGGCGGCATCATTGGCGCCCGCGGCCTGTACGTCATCGAGAACTGGTCCCAGTTCGAGGACGACCTTGGCGAAATCTTCGCCATGAACGCCGGCGGAATCTCCATCTACGGAGCGCTCGTCGGCGGCACGATAGGAGCCTGGGGCTATGCCTTCCTCACCAAGGTGCCGAACATCCCCAGGGGGGCGGACATCGCCGCCATGGGAGCGATCCTGGGCATGGCCACAGGCCGCATCGGCGACGTCATTAACGGTGAGCACTTCGCTGAGCCGACTAGCCTTCCCTGGGGCGTGTCGTACACGCACGGTGGCAGCCCCAGTGTTATCCAGGAGACGGCGGGCCTGCTGCAGCAGCCCCAACACCCGGCGGTGGGCTACGAGCTACTGGGCGACGTGGCCATCTTCCTCGTTCTGGTGCTCATCTACGCCCGAGTGAAGCGCGATGGTGTGACGTTCTTCTCGTGGGTGCTCCTATACGGTGCGATGCGGCTGGGGGTAAGCTTCCTACGCCTGGACGATCTTGTGTTCCTTGGGCTACGCACGGCCCAACTGATCGCCATTGTGACCATGGCCATGGCCTTGCCAGCCATCGTCTATCTGTTGCGCACGCCGCCGCAGGAGGAACGGTTGAGCCGTGCGGAGCGGAGGCGGATGTTGCGAGGGGAAGGAGCAGAGGGAGAGCCCTCTCGGGCGCAATAGAGCACGGCTAGCCTCTGGCCTTACCCCGGCGGCCTTACCATCGGTCCATATCATGAGGCCGACAGCAGAGCACGACTTGGAACCTTGAGTTGTCTCCGGGCAGCCGACACACGACGACGTGCCCAACACCACTCGCA
>CAYFYG010000378.1:0-3296 GCA_964347225.1 uncultured Dehalococcoidia bacterium
GGAGGTGAGGGAGGGGGCGGAGCCCGGCGCGTTCCCAATCGGCGGCTACGCCGAGGTGTGTATCGCTCTCAAAGATGGGAGTGAGCACAGTCTGCGGGTGGATACGCCTCGAGGCGATCCGTCGCGGCCGCTGACCTGGGAGGAGTTGGCCGACAAGTTCCGCGACTGCGCGGGAACGGTGATCCACGCCGAAGCGATCGATGGGACGTTGCGGTTGGTCGAGCGGCTGGAAGAGCTGCCGAAGGTTAGGGGGCTAACCGAAATGCTAGGGACGGGAGCGACGGAGGCGCACCGCTAGGCCTGCTTCTCGCCCGTGATCCGCGTGGCGGCGTCTCGGAAGCGCTCGCGGTGCTCCTGCGACTGCCCCAGTTCACGGTTGGCCTCCACCTCGCGGCGTACAGCATCACCGCTCGCAGTGGCGATGTCGATGACCTCCTTGGAGGCGATGACGGCGGGGAGCGAGTTGGCGGCGATCGCCTGGGCCATCTCCATGACGGTGGGTTGGAGGTTCTCCAACGGCACCAGGTGGTTCACCAGGCCGATGCGCAACGCCTCCTGTGCGTCGATCGTGCGGGCGGTGAAGATCAGCTCCTTGGCCAGGGGCGCGCCGACGATGCGCGGGAGCTGGAAGGCGCCTATGACAAGGCCGTAGCTGGTCCCCACGAATCGGAAGCTGGCATTTTCGGAGGCGATGCGAATGTCGCAGTTGATGGCGAGGAAGGCACCGCCGCCGAAAGCGTAGCCGTTGATGGCGGCGATGATCGGCTTGCGGGTGCGCAGGACGCGGACCACGGCCTGGGCTGGCGCTCCGGTGTCCCTGGCGTTTGCCCCACCGGCGCCTGTGGCCTCGGCCATGTCGGCCCCGGCGCAAAAAGCCTTCTCTCCGGCGCCCGTAAGGATGAGGACGTTGACGGCGTCATCGGCCTCCAGCCGGTCGAGAGCGTCGATTAGTTCGCGGCAGAGGTGGGCGCTGAGGGCGTTGTGCTTCTCGGGACGGTTGAGGCGGACGGTCGCGACGCCGCTGGCCCGCTCGACGATCAGGGTCTGGTAGTCCACCCGGACGGGTTCCCCAGCTACGCTATGTGGAGAGGATATGGACGGAGAGGGCCGCCGCCTCGGCCCGCACCATGCCGCCGCCGTTTTCCGTCATGCCCACGCGGGGGTTGGCGACCTGCCGGTCGCCCGCTTCGCCGCGCAGCTGGGTGAAGACCTCGTATATCTGGGCGACGCCCGTGGCGCCGATGGGATGACCTTTGGAGATCAGTCCACCGCTGGTGTTCACGGGTATGCGGCCGTCGACGTATGTATCGCGTGAGTCGATGAGCTTGCCGCCCTCGCCTGTGGCGCAGAGGCCCAACTCCTCGTACAGCACCAGTTCCGCCGGGGCGGAAGCATCGTGCATCTCCACGACGCTGAGGTCTTCCGGCCCCACTCCTGCCATCTTGTAGGCCTGCTGCGCCACCCGCTCCGTGATGCCGGGCTCGCCGGGGCCGTGGTCGCTGCCCGAGCCGACGCAGGAGGCGAGGACGCGAACGGGCTTGGTGGTAAACTGCTTTGCCTTGTCGGCCGGGCAGAGGATGGCCGCAGCCGCGCCGTCGCCGATGGGGGAGCACATGAGGCGGGTGAGAGGCTCGGCCACCAGCGGGGACTCGAGGATCTCCTCCAGGGTGTACACCTCGCGGTACTGGGCATGGGGGTTGAGGGAGCCGTGATAGTGGTTCTTGACGGCGATGTTCCCGAACTGCTCCTTGGTGGTACCGTGGCGGGCCATGTGCTGGCGGGCGAAGGCGGCGTAGAAGTCCATAAACATGGAGCGCTTCTCGCCGGCCCCCTCGCCGATGGCGGCCTGGCCGCCGCCGCCGCTGCGGGAGGCCTTCATGGCGGCCTGCATCTGCTGAATCCACTCCACGTCCACGGCGGCGCCAATGGCGGCGAACGACTTGCGCTTGTCTTCGTGGTAGAGCTTCTCCACCCCCACGGCTAGGGCCATGTCGTACATTCCGGAGGCGACGTAGAGCCAGGCCAGGTGGAAGGCGGTAGAGGAGCTGGCGCAGGCGTTCTCGGTGTTGATGATGGGGATAGCGCCGATGCCCATCTCCCGCAGCACCACCTGACCGCGGATGCACTCCTGGCCGGTGACGAGGCCAGCGGCGGCGTTGCCGACGACGGCAGCCTCGATCTTGGACTTGTCGATGCCGGCGCAACTGAGGGCGCCGTCCACGGCCTCGCGGGTGAGATCCTTCATGCTACGGTCCAGGAACTTCCCGAACTTCGTCATCCCGGCGCCGATGATAGCGACGTCCCTCATCGTCTCCTCCTTAACGGTTGCGTAAGGGTTACCCGCGGCAAGTATACCGCAGGCGGGCGGCCTTGACCACGATAGCGGCGATAGCGGCCGCCACTAGGATCCGTCGGAGCCTGTGGCGTCGTCGTCCGACCCGTGGGCGGAGGCAACCGCCTCCGCGAGGGCCTCTTCCATGATGTCCAGGGAGATACGGCCGTTGAACACCTTCACGACCTTGCCGTGGGCATCGATGAAGACGCTCACAGGCATGCCCAAGCCCCTGTACTCGTCGTACAGGGTGTCGTCGGGGTCCATGCCGTTGACGGTGAAGCTGACCCCCGGCTCGCCGTCCAGCTTCTCGATGTCGGCGAAGAACGTCTTGGCTCGGTCAAGCGGCTCACTTCTGTTCACGGTAATGATGGCTAGGTCGTCTCGGTGCCGATCCAGAAGCTCCTGCATCTCTGGGAGTTCCTCGCGGCATGGGCCGCACCAGGTCGCCCAGAAGTTGACGTAGACGGGCCGTCCGCGAAAATCGCTGAGGCGGTGGCGGGCGCCGTCGAAGTCCGATATCTCGAAGTCGGGCGCGAGGCTGCCCTCCTTGGGCAGGACATTGAGGTCCTCCTGGCCGAGGCCCCGTGGTGGATCGAGAACCAGCGCGTCCCCGATCCCTTCGCCGCCGCCCTGGCTACCGAGAGCTCCGGCGAGGAAGAGGATCACCATGGCGCCACCCACGATGACTGCCAGGCCGGCCAGGGCCGTGAGGCGTCGCCGCAGACCTCGCCTCCCCATCCCTGGATCGGGTGTCCCTTCCGCCACGCTACGTCTCCGCCGAGAGGTCACCCAGAAAGCCGAAGTTGAATAGGCTGTTCAGGTTGATCAGGCTGTTGGTGAAGATGAGGATACCGACGATGATGAGGAGGGCGCCACTGGCGTAGTTGATCACGCCCATGTAGCGCTTCAGCCAGTTGAAGACCGGCCTCACGGAGTTGAACGCGAGGCCCATCGCCAGGAA